>JAAYZH010000370.1 GCA_012514965.1 Clostridiaceae bacterium
AGGCCAACTGGGCAGCAATGACCTCGACGAACAAGGTATCATAAAAGGTGCCATTGAATCCTATCAGTGCTCTCATCATTCTGGCCCAGCCTGTGCTGAATTCCAATACTCAGCCCACAATTGACAACACGAATCCCTACGCAATTCAGACTCAGGGATCACGCCTCAATTTTTCTTGATATTTATCTTAAAAGGAAAAGGATTTTTTAGGGGATATGAATATTCGTTTTAAAGCAGTTGGTAAATTCGTTGACATTATATCAATAAGGTATTATAAATAAAGATAGAGATACCTTTCAATCCTCGCGCTTAGCCGGCTGCCTGCAGAGGATTATATCGATGCCGCAACCGACTTTTGGTCGGTTTTTTTGACTTGCAATCACAAAAAGACACCTCAACTGAATTAGAAGAGTAAAGGAGGGAATACCTAGATACAGGGCAGATTGGGGCAAAAAAAGAATCACGACAACCGAGCAGTGGGCTTGCGCCTGAATAGTGTAGATAGTGTTGCTAACACTATATACAGCCCGCCTGCCCCGCCCAAACTCATGGCGGCCAGGCCCGCTGACCACCACAGCAGCCCGCCTGCCCCGCCCAAACTCATGGCGGCCGGGCCTCCGAACTACCTGCCCCGCCTAACTGCAAGCCGGGCTCCTGCACCATCCACCCCGCCCGGACCAATGGCGGCCGGGCCCGCCGCAGCAACTTCAGCCTATTAACAAGAGGGTGACACTTGCGAGAGTGTCGCAAAGGATTCGAGCCAAGAGGGCAACTTCAGCCTTTAACAAGAGGGTGACACTTGCGAGAGTGTCGCAAAGATTCGAGCCAAGAGGGAATCTATAGCAACGCAGATTTCATCGAACAGGAGGGTCCTGAGATGAATGCGAAGAGAATCCTGCTCATGATCATTTTATTGATCGCAATGATATTTCCGTTGGGCGCGCTGGCTGCATATGAAGAGGGCGTAACAGATCCACTGAATCCAGGTGAGGCTTTGACCATAGCTAACCTGGCTGACGCGAAGCTGGTTCCGGGCACGAATGACACGAGTTTGCCCGATTATCTTGTAATTACTGCATACAACAGCAAGGTGTCTGTTGCCGTGGATACGGCTGCGGGCATCATCACGAACCAGGCCCTGTTCCTTGTTCCGATCAGTGGTTTGGCGAAAGGTACCTACACACTTGACGTAGCCCTGAAGGGCGTGGACGATGGCGACGTTCACCTGCCGCCGCTGCTGCTGGGGTCTACCCAGATTAAGTTCAGCGGCACGTATGTTCTGCGTATCTCGATCGATGCGCACCCGGCCATCCGCAGCCGTCAGCTGCATATGGATGGGGCGAGCTCGGTTGAGATTGCGGACCGGCTGCAGGCAGAGTTTCACCTGGATAGCCTGAATTCGGCCAAAATCCTGCAGAGCGAAGCATTTACCTGCCGGCAGATTGCGCTGGCCCTCAAGGAGTCCTTCTTGATGGAGGACGCGGCAGCGGAAATTCTCACGACGCTGGGCTATTCGGCCATGCAGATTGGCGATTCGCTCTTGAATGTTTTTGGCTATGATGCTACACGCAGCGCGGGGATCTTGAAGACGAATTTTTTCTCCTGCGCTGATGTGGGTGCCGTGCTCAAGAACGTATATGGCTTGGCGGCCGGCGGAGATGCCGCGCCGATACTGAAGACGGTGGGGTTCACGGCCGACAAGATTGCCGGGACGCTTGGTACGGTCTATGGCTTGGATGCGGCTGCAACGGCAGCGATTCTGAAGGCTGTGGAATTTCCGGTGATTGCGATTTCCGGTGCGCTGCGGACGGTGTTCGAACTGACGGCGCTGAACAACGCGGAGATCCTGAGGGATCTTCTGTATAACGCCAGCGAGATCGGCACCACGCTGGAGATTGTGTTCGAGCTGGGTGATCTGGATGCGGCTTCTGTGCTGAAATCGGCGCGGTTCAAGTCGACAGAGGTCGGCCAGGCGCTGATCGCTGTGTACGAGGTCACGGACGGAAACCTGGCGGCTGACATTCTCAAGCAAGTCGGCTATCTGGCGAACGAGGTGGGTGAGGCCCTGAAACAGGTCTACACCTTGCTCGATGAAGCGGCTGCTGCCGCTCTGAAGTATGCCGGCTATGCGGTGGGCGAGATCGCCGGGGCTCTGGATGCTGTCTATGAGCTGGGTGACCGGGCCGTGGCTGCAATCCTGAAGGGCTTGACCTATGGGGCAGAGGAGGTTGCCGGAGCGCTGCTCTCGGTCTATGACCTCTCCGCGCAGTCGGCTGCCGAGACGCTGAAGTACGTCGGCTATTTGGCCGATGAAGTCGGTGCCGCGCTCAAGACGGTTTACACGCAGCTTGCAAACGGTGCTGCTGCGATTCTCAAGCAGGCAGGTTTTGTCGCTGAAGAAGTAGCGTCTGCCCTGAAGAACGTGTACACACTCGGAAGCCAGGCTGCCGCGGACATCCTCAAGGGTATCCAGTTTGCTGCTGAAGAGGTGGGTCGAGCCCTCCATGACATCTACAATATCGTAGAATCCCAGGTCGCTGCCGGCATTCTCAAGGCCTCCGGTTATTTGGCCAAAGAAGTCGCCAAGGCGCTGGGTGCTGTCTATGATGAGGTGGCAGCGGAGGCTGCCAAGATCCTCAGGCAGGTCGGCTACCTGGCGAACGACGTAGGCGAGGCACTTGAAGAAGTATACATGCTGGTCGATGAAGCGGCCGCTGCCGCGCTGAAGTACGCAGGCTACGCGATCGGTGAGCTTGCCGGTGCGCTGGAGCATGTCTACCAGGTCGGCAAAGACGAGCTGGCCGGCATCCTTAAGGATCTCAGCTATGGGGTCAAAGAAACCTACGCAGTGATCAAATCGCTCTACGCGATCGGTGATCAGGCTGTGGTCGACGCCCTGAAATTTGCCGGCTATCTGGCCGGCGAGATCAGCGTCGCACTCAAGGATCTGGTCCTCCTTGGCGACCAGGCCGCCGCCGCTCTGCTCAAGGGGGCAGGCTTCCTGGTGAACCAGGTGGCGGATGCCATGAAGAACGTCTATGGACTGCTGGCAGGTGATGTGGCCAAAGTCCTCAAGGCTGTGAATTTCGCGGCCGAAAAGGTGGGTCAAGCTTTGCTGGATATCTACGATGTCGTCACCGGTGAAGCTGCAGCCATAATCCTGAAGGCGGCCGGCTATCTGGCAGAGGAAGTCGGGCAGGCTCTGAAGGACGTGTACCACCAGGCTGCAGCGGGTGCTGCCCAGATCTTGAAGAGTGTCGGATATCTGGCCGAAGAAGTCGGTGAAGCACTGCAGCAAGTATTCG
>JAAYZH010000137.1 GCA_012514965.1 Clostridiaceae bacterium
GTTTACTATGTAGGTTAACGAAATGATAAGGGCGATTAGCGACTCGTGTCAAGCGAATTTGCGCGAGAAAGCAGAATGAATTCCAGGAATATTTTAGCCTAACCGAGTGCAACGTCCAGAATCATCATGAGGGCAAAGCCCATGGCGACGCCGATCGTGCCGATGTTGCTGTGTTTGCCCATTTGCGACTCTGGGATCAACTCTTCTACCACCACGTAGATCATTGCTCCTGCCGCGAAGGACAGGAAATAGGGCAGCAAGGGTGTGATGTGCTGGGTGAGGAGCAGGGTGAGGAAAGCACCGACGGGTTCGACCAGACCGGAGCCGAAACCATAGCTGAAAGCACGGTTCTTGCTCATGCCGGTTCCGAGCAGCGGCATGGAAATAATCGCCCCTTCAGGGAAGTTCTGCAGAGCTATACCGATGGCCAGGGCAAAGGCACCCGCCATTGTGATATTCGTCTGGCCGGACAGCAAGCCGGCAAAAACCACACCGACTGCCATGCCCTCGGGTAAGTTATGCAGCGTCACGGCAAAGATAAGCATAGTCGATTTCTTGAGATCCGCCTGCATACCTTCCTCTGTATCAGAAGCGGCATGAATATGTGGCACCAGGCTGTCCATGAGGAGCAAAAACCCCATGCCAAGCAAAAAGCCGACAGCAGCAGGTATCCAGGGGATTACGCCTTGATCTTCGGCCATGTCGATACCCGGAATCAGCAGGGACCAGACCGATGCTGCAATCATCACGCCTGAGGCAAAGCCCAGGAGCAGTTTCTGTAAAGCAGGCTTAATCTCCTCCTTGAGGAAGTAAACCATGCCGGCGCCCAGTGTGGTGCCGATCAAGGGAATCATAATGCCAATCGCCACTTTTACATTGTCACTCATAGTGCCTCCTAGAATCCAAATCAAGCGCCAGTTTAGGCGCCGCCTTATATTATATAGCATAAGGCAGGGGGTGAACGCCATTCATTCTGGTAACTTGATTGTCGCTCAGCCGAGGTTTCGCAGGTACAATGAATGTATGGACCGCAAAATTCTGCACATCGACATGAATAGTTTCTACGCCTCGGTGGAGCTGCTGACCCGGCCTGATTTGCGCGACAAGCCGGTTGTGGTCGGCGGTGATGAATCGCTTCGCCATGGAATCGTGCTGGCGAAGAACGAGATCGCCAAGGCCTTTGGAATCAAGACCGCGGAGACACTTTATTTAGCACGTCAGAAAGCCCCCCATCTCGTGGTGCTGCCACCGCATCACGAGCTCTATCACGAGTATTCACAGAGGGCACAGGCTATATACCGGGAGTACAGTGAGCGTGTGCAGCCTTTTGGCCCGGATGAAGCCTGGCTTGATGTGAGTCATAGGCCCGAAAGCGGCGAAGCATTGGCCGCAGAGATCAAGGCACGGGTGCGGGGAGAGCTTGGTCTCACAGTTTCGGTTGGCGTGTCCTGGAACAAGACCTTTGCCAAAATGGGCAGCGATCATCGCAAGCCTGACGCGATTACGCTTATCACGCGCGAGAACTACAAGGATATTCTCTGGCAGAAGCCGGTCGATGAATTCCTCTTCGTCGGGGCGGCGACAGCCGCCAGACTGCAGCAGCTTGGTATTCGCACAGTGGGCGATTTGGCTGCGGCCGATCCGGAGCAACTGTCGAAAATCCTGGGGAAAAACGCCTGGTCATTGGTCTTCAATGCGCGTGGTGAAGATGACTCGCCAGTGCTGTCAGAGGCTGAGCAAGGTCCGCCTAAGTCAATCGGTGTGTCGCAAACCACCTCGCGTGATCTTACGAAGGCAGAGGCAATCAGGGACTTATTCACGGAGATCAGCGGGGAAGTCGCGCAACGAATGGCTGAACAGGGCATGCGCGGCCGTACGGTTCGCATTGTAGTGCGTGACACGAATTTCGTGACGAAGACCCGACAGCGAAGCCTTGTGACAGCTGTGACGGAGGCTTCTGACATCCTGCGCGAAGCCTGGGAGCTCTATGAAGAACACTTTGCGGGCGGCGTGCCGCTGCGCCTCCTGGGGATCACGATTGATCAGCTGGAGAGCCGCGACGCTGCAGAGCAAATGAGTTTGGACGACCTTCTTGCGCAGACTCCACGGTCAGCCTCCGCGGCCAAAGCGGCGAATCCGCTGGTGGATGCGTTGCTGGAAGAATTGCAGCAGCGTTTTGGCCCAGAACACATTCGTAAGGGGTATAAAAAGGACAGGTGACGAGAAGACTGTCAGCTTGACCTTTTGGCCTTTGAGACCTAAGCTTACTGGTAGATTATCATGTCCTATATACCTTACTTTGCACGAATTCAAGAGAAACTGAGGAGTTTATGGAACGCGTTATTATCATCGGAGCCGGACCGGCGGGGCTTACCACGGCCTGGAGTCTTCTGCAACATACAGAGATCAAGCCCATTATCCTCGAAGAAACCGCCTTTATCGGCGGTATTTCACGTACTGCAAATTATAAGGGCAACCGCATGGATCTGGGCGGCCATCGCTTCTTCAGCAAGAGCAGTGAGGTCAATGCGATCTGGGATGCCTTGATGCCCGTACAGGGCGCGCCGGCCTATGATGACAAGAAGCTTGGCTGGGCGAAGACCTTCGCGCCCGGCGGCCCGGATCCCGAGACCAGCGATCGTGTCATGCTCCTGCGCCACCGTGTTTCGCGGATTCTTTACCGCCGCAGGTTTTTCGATTATCCCATCAGCATGAAGATGGAGACCTTCAAGAACCTGGGCCTGGGAGCCACCATGAAGGCCGGCTTCGGTTATCTCGGTGCTGCCGTGAAGAAATTGCCTGAGGATTCGCTGGAGAACTTCTACATCAATCGTTTTGGCAAGCCCCTCTACAGCATGTTTTTTGAGAATTACACCGAGAAGGTCTGGGGGCGTCATCCTTCGAAGATCTCTGCGGACTGGGGTTCGCAGCGAGTCAAGGGCCTTTCTTTGGTCAAAACCGTCCTGAATGCCGTGAGCAAGCCCTTCCGTAAGGGCAACAGTACGGAAACCTCCCTGATCGAGCAATTCTCGTACCCCAAGATGGGCCCGGGCCAGTTCTGGGAAACCATGGCAGCTGATATTGTGAAGATGGGCGGGGAGATTCACTTTGACCAGAAGGTCAGCAGTATCCGCCTGGGTGAGGCTGGAATTCAGGAGATCATCGCCGAACATCCCGGCACCGGCGAGCAGACCAGCTGGACAGGGGATTATTATGTCTCTTCGATGCCGGTTCGCGACCTGGTCGACAATATGGAAGGCGCTGTGCCTGCTCGCGTTCGTGAACTGGCTCACGGCTTGCCTTACCGCGACTTTATGACGGTAGGACTCCTGGCAGACAAGCTCCTCCTCGAGAATCAGACTTCGCAGACTACCCTGCATGGCGGTGTGCCGGACAACTGGATCTATATTCAGGAGGATGATGTCCTGATCGGCCGTCTGCAGATCTTCAACAACTGGTCTCCCTACATGCCTGCTGATCCTGAGCATTCGATCTGGATCGGACTTGAGTATTTCTGCAGCGAAGGCGATCAATACTGGAATATGAGTGACGAAGACTTTATCAAGCTCGCGATCGATGAACTTGTTAAGATCAAGGTAGTAGAGCGCAGCGCAGTCAAGGATGCCTGCAGGATTCGCGTGAAGAAGGCCTATCCGGCGTACTTCGATACATATGCAGATTTCGACGAGGTGAAGTCCTGGCTGCTCACGCAGCAGAACCTGATCTGTGTCGGCCGCAATGGTCAGCACCGCTACAACAACATGGACCATTCCATGCTGACCGGCCTGCGCGCCTCAGAGGTGATAACAGGGCAGGCTCCTGCTGAAACGGTCTGGGAAGTCAACACAGAGAAGCAATACCACGAGAAGAAGGAGACACAAGAGTCATGAAAGCCTCTCGCTTCCGGACTCCCGGACGGCTGGATGCTTTGAGCCGTCGCGGCGGCGCAGTCTGGACTTTGCCGGATTGGCTGGGTCTGGATTTTCTGCTGGTTGTTCTGGCGATTCTTGTATTCTATATTTGGTGGCCATCGCGCGGCTATTTTCACGCGGATAATACCGATACTATCCTCTGGGCGCAGTCCAGTCTTGAAGCGGGCCGGGTGTTTAATCCCGATTTCCATTACGCGGCCTTGCTGCCTTTCGGAGCGAATCTTTGGTATGTGCCGCTCGTGGCAGTAGGCGGATTGACGATGAATGTACAGCTGGCGGGGATGACGGTTTTTCTGCTGGTTATCACCTTGTCGCTTCTGTATTTTTTCAGGAGTTTAGCCTGGCGTTTCGGTGAGAGTTTTTTTGCTGTGGCCCTGTCATTGCTGTTGTTCTCCGGCAGCAACAAGCTTCGCGAGATTTTCTGGGGGCATGTGATTTATTACAGCCTGGGAATTGTGATTTTGTCCTTGGGACTTGGGTTGCTGTTTCGCCAAAGGCAAGCCCCTCATGACGATGAGCGGAAATCCAAACGCTGGTTCCGGGCGGTTTTGCTAGTCTTACTGTCGCTGGGGGCTGCGACCAACGGCTTTCAGGTGATGGCTGTATTTGCAGTACCGCTCTTGGGGGCCCTGGCTCTGGAAGCATTCTTGGGAGCAGATCGAGAAGAGCGTCGTCACCTCTTCCGCCGTAATGGCGTACCGGCAGCGCAGATCTTCAGCGGAACTGCTTTAGGGGTACTGCTGCTCGTTTTTCTGCGGCGTGACGGGGTCAATGCGGGCTATGCCGAAGCCTACACGACGTGGTCAGCTTCCGATACCTGGCAGGCGAGTTTCCAAAAAATCGTTCCCGATTACTTGCGCCTCTTTGGCGCCGAGAACACAAGCACTATACACTTGCTCAGCCTGGATTCTCTCTTATTAGGTCTGGTGCTGCTGACAGCCTGGCTGGTCGTCATCATTCCGCTGTTGCAATTGTTCCATTATAAGAACATCCGCAGCGAGTCTACGAGGCTCCTGCTGCTGACGCATGCTATTCAATCCTTTATTCTGCTCTTTCTCTACGTAGTAGGGAAGTTATCCGGCGCAAACTGGCGTTTGACGCCTCTCTTGGCAACTTCGGTAATCAGCAGCCTGGTGGTTATCCGTGATTGGCTGCGTGTGCCGAGGTCCGATGAATGGTTCTCTCGGACAGATGTAGACCACAGGCCCGAAGCCTGGCGTTTCGCGATCGTGTTCTTGGCTGTAATCGCCGGCGGGGCTTTGGCCAACGCGTACGCAATCCTCAAGATGCCACCGGATTATGGCCAAAACTCGCAGTTGTATCTGGACAAAAACTATATTCTAAGCAATGAGCTTGAATATGGCTACGCGACCTTCTGGCAGGCCAATGCACTGACGCTCTTGACCGACTCTCAGTGTCTAGTCCGCGCCGTTGAGGTAAATGCAGAGAAAGGCTCGCATCTGCGTGATTATCAGAATATGGACAGCTGGTATGAAGTGCAGCCTGGTGTCGAAGAATACTTCTTACTGCTCACACAGGCTGAGCTTGCTGACCTTCGCACGTCTCCGGACTGGCTGCTCTTACAAAGCCAGCTGAGCAAAATCGAGCAGGTAGGGCAGCATATCTTTGTCCATTTCCCGGAACACCTTCCTGAACTTTTCGAATGAAGATTTTAGGGGCAGACAGTTTGTCTTAGGAAATTGTCCGAATCGCCCGCGTGATACAGACGTTTTCCTGTGTATTTGGTAATATAGTGATAAGTGTTCCCACATTACAACAGAATTCAGAATGGGGACGAATTATGGAGGTACATACATGACGGATTTTAGATTTTATGAGTGTTCAGAGTGCGGCACCGCGGCGGAATTGCTCTATGAAGGCGCCGGCGCGTTGGTTTGCTGCGGCAAAGAAATGGTAGAGCTGCAAGCCGGCACGAAGGATGCCGCCTTGGAGAAGCATGTTCCCGAAGTAACTCGCGAAGGAAATCAGGTCCATGTGCAGGTCGGTTCAGTCGAGCATCCGATGACTGACAAGCACTACATCGTCTTCATCGCAGTCGTTCAGGGCAACAAGGTACAGCGTGTGAATCTGCAGCCGGGTGAAACACCTAAGGCCGACTTTGTCGTCGAAGACGGTCCGATCGTGGTCTATGAATACTGCAATCTGCATGGTTTGTGGAAAACCGAAGCGTAAGACATTACCGGTTAAGCCCAGTGCTATTAGAGAGGCTGTCTCTCATCAATTGATTGATGAGAGGCAGCCCCTTCTTCTACTCTTGGGTGGACTTGGTAGGGCGAGTATCGAGAGGAAGTGTTCTGGGCTTGGAATATCGGCAATTTTCTCCACAGCCCCCTCGGAATTGGACAAAATTTGCGAAAGTGTGTGCCCGGCGCGAGGCCACTGAAGCCCGAATCGTGGCAAAAACCCGAGTTGTGTGGCCACTCCGCTTGGATAACTCGGATATTTGTCCCCAGAACCCCGAATCGTGGCAAAA
>JAAYZH010000138.1 GCA_012514965.1 Clostridiaceae bacterium
CTTTTTTGACAAACGTATGGACAGGGTCATCGAAATCTCCTCCATGGGCATTCGCGTCAATCCGGCGAGAATGAGAGCCCAATTGTCTCTGGCAGGTCAGGAAGCGAAAGCGGATCTTCCATTCCACAAGCTGCTCCTCGAAGGCAAGCTGCCCCAGACCATGGGCGGCGGTATAGGACAGTCACGTTTGTGTTTGTTGCTGATGGGGAAAGCTCACATCGGGGAAGTACAGACATCCATCTGGGATCCCGAAACCGAGCAAAGCTGTGCGAGAAGCCAAGTCATTCTTCTGTAAAAAGATCTATCAATAGGCAAAGAGGCACACTGGTTTTCAACCGGGCGGGCCTCTTTTTTAAAGAAGTTTTCTTGTATTCAAAACAAAGAATCGGAAATTTTGTAGCGCTTTGTGGCAATTTGTGTAGAAAGCTCATGAAAGAAAGAGATTATTATGTATAATAAAAAAAGAAGTATCAGGCAGTTGTGGTACTGAATGCATTTTTTGAACTTCGAAACACAAGGAGGAACACGATGGGCTTAATCAAGGCAATCACCGGCGCAGTTGGCGGCGGCTTGGCAGATCAGTGGTTAGAGGTTATCGAAGCCGATCAGATGACCGATCAGACGGTTATGACTTCAGGCGTAACGGTTCGCAAAGACGACCGTCGCAGCAGCAATACGAAAGGTACCGTTGACACCGTTACAAACGGGTCAATCATCCACGTCTACCCCAATCAATTTATGATGCTCGTTGAGAATGGCAAAATCATCGACTACACAGCCGAACCCGGAACGTTCCAGGTCGACAACAGCGCTTTGCCTTCACTCTTCAACGGCCAGTTCGGAGACTCCCTTAAGGAGACCTTCTCACGTTTCAAGTTTGGCGGAGTAACGCCTCTGACCCAGAAGGTGATTTACATTAACCTTCAGGAGATCAAGAACATCAAGTTCGGCACGAAGAACCCTATTCAATATTTCGATAATTTTTACAATGCCGAGCTGTTTCTGCGCTGCTTTGGCAATTATTCGATTCAGATAACCGATCCGATTCTCTTCTATCAGCAGGTGGTGGATAAATCAGCCAGACGCCAGGAGATCGAGCTTATCAACGAGCAGTATCTGGCCGAGTTCCTGAATGCATTGACTGCTTCTATGAATCAGATGTCAGCAGACGGTATCCGAGTCTCCCACGTAACTTCCCGCTCAATGGAGCTGGCCACCTACATGAGTGATGCCCTTGACAAGGCCTGGGAGGACAGCCGCGGCTTCCGCGTTCTGGCTGTCGGCATCGCCAGCATATCTTACTCTGACGAGTCTCAGGAACTCATCAATATGCGCAACAAGGGCGCCATGCTTGGGGATCCGATGATTCGCGAAGGCTACGTCCAAGGCTCGATCGCCAGAGGTATCGAAGCGGCCGGATCCAATGAAGGCGGTGCGGCACAGACCTTTATGGGACTGGGAATGGGCATGCAGGCCGGCGGCGGCTTCATGGGCACCGCTTCGCAGTCCAACACACAGCAATACATGCAGCAGCAGGAACAGGCCAAACAGCAGCTCAACCAAGGCGGCGGGAGCGCTCCGGCCCAGAACGGAGCCTGGTTCTGCTCAGAGTGCGGCTCGAAGAATGAAGGCAACGGCAAGTTCTGTGCCGAATGCGGCTCGAAACGCATGACGGTGGCAGCGCATGCCTGCCCCAAGTGTAACTGGGAAATTCCTGAGGGCCAGGATCCCAAGTTCTGCCCAAGCTGCGGCAACAAGCTAAAAGAGTAACTGGCACAGACCGGATTACATGGTTGGAGGGCAGTCAGCTTGTCTGACTGTCCTGCAGCCTCGTCTAGATGAGGAGAAGCTATGACGACAAGTACGTA
>JAAYZH010000139.1 GCA_012514965.1 Clostridiaceae bacterium
AAGGAAAATCTTCGCCAGTGTGCACGAAGCTTTTGGCGGCGAGTTCAGCATGGCAATAGCCGGAGCTGCGCCCATGAGTCTGGAAATTATTAATTTCTTCGAGAACATTGGCGTCCGCATAATGCAAGGCTACGGCCTCACGGAGACCTCGCCGGTCGTGGCAGGCTGCAACACAGAATTGTTTGTGGCAGGCACTGTAGGGGTAGCGATGCCGGGCGTCGAAGTGGCCATTGAGAATGAAGCGCCGGGCGAGACCGGTGAGATTCTGATCCGTGGTGACTTGCTCATGAATGGATATTACCGTGATCCGGAGGCAACTGCGGAGGCGATAGACAAAGACGGCTGGTTCCACTCCGGTGACCTCGGCGCTATTGACGAGAAGACCGGCTGCCTCGCCATCAACGGTCGAATCAAATCCCTCATTGTGCTCGAAAGCGGCAAGAAGGTAGTGCCCGAAGAGCTTGAGTTGCTGATCAACCAAAACGGCCAGACCTTCGTCAAAGACTCCCTGGTTTTCAGCCAGACCGACGAGCAAGGCAAGGTGGTTTTGGCCGCCAAGCTGGTCTTGGACAAAGACAGCCTGGAGAGTATTATCAGCGCAGGTGACAACCGCAGCATACAGGAACGTGTCGATGAATTGATCAAAACCGTGAATGGCATGATCCCTTCATTCAAACGCATCAACACCTATTTCTTCAGCTTCCAGGATATGATTCGCACCACGACGCTCAAGGTGAAACGCGCCGCCGAGATTGAGGTCTTCTTGCATGAGCTGCAGAAACGCGGCTTGCTGCTGAAAGAAATCGCCGGCAAGAACATCGATGATTATTTCGCCGACCTGGGGACGGGTGAGCTTGTCTAGACCAATCTCCTTACCGTCAAGACCCAAGGGGTCAAGATGAACGAAGAGCGAACCGCCTTGTTCCCATGGGAAGAGGCGACTACTGAAAAAGTCCAGTCAATCATGGTAATTTTGAGGGTGGAAGTGGCAACTTTCGCCGGCATTCGTGTGGCGGAAACGGGCAGCGGCAAATGTTGTCACTCAAGCGACTTTTTCAGTGGCTTCTGGGAAGAGACGGTTTTTTATTTATAAAGTCGGCATCTAACACAGCAGACAGCGGAGGAAAGTACTCTGATGATGAGGATTTTCAAAAGGCCGTGAGTCTCTGTATGGAACGCATCGCAGCAGTTAATCCCGAAGCTTATGGCTATCGCTATGCTCCCGAGCTCGCGCCCCGAATGCAGCCGGCACCGCAAGGCTGGCGTGGCTACATGAAATGCTGCCTGTAGAGAGCTTGGCATGAAGAGCGAAAGGGTCTGTGTAGTCGAGGTAAGAATGCTTACATCCCAGTGACAAAAACCTTCCCAATCCGAGCACGGGGGTCCAGGAGAGTAGAAGATTTGCCATATTTAATCGTTAGAGAGGAGAATCGTTGACTTTATTGAACAGACGAGGTCGGATTACAGCGATTTTTGTCATCCGCCGGCCCTCCCAGTGACAAAAACCTTGCAAATCCGAGCTTACAGTCAATTACAGCAACTTTCGCCGGTATCTTTGAGGCGCAGGCAGCTCCTTGTCTACTCGTGTTGTCGATTATCCTTTATACTAATATCAAGCAAAGTTCTTATACGGAGCGCCGACAAAACTTGGCGGATATACACGTATGTAAAAATCAGGAGGTCTGTATGTTCTTCAGAAAAATCGAGACAGTAGGTTTGGCCCACTATTCGTACATGATCGGTGACGGCGATGATATAGCCGTGATTGACCCGATGCGTGATGTGAATGTCTACATGGAGGAAGCCAGGCGGGCCGGCCTGCGAATTAAGCATGTTTTCGAGACTCACCGCAACGAGGATTATGTCATCGGGTCGATGGAATTGGCGGCGAAAACCGGCGCGACCGTATACGTCTCAGCGCACGAAGACCTGGGCCACGTGTATGGGGAACGTATTCATGATGGATTCGAAGTTGTCATGGGCGAGATCACGATCAAGGCTATTCATACACCCGGTCACACGCTGGGCCACATGAGCTATGCAGTCTACGAGCAGGGTGTAGAAACGGCATACATGGTATTCACCGGCGACTGTCTGTTCATGGGCGACTTAGGGCGTACAGATTTCTACGGGCCTGAGAATCTGGCCAAAATGACCGGCTTGCTCTATGACAGCGTCTTCGAGAAGCTCCTCCCCCTGGGTGACCATGTGCTCTTCTGTCCGGCCCATGGCGCAGGTTCCGCGTGCGGGGATGCCATGGACAACAGACCGTATTCGTCCTTTGGCTATGAGAAGCGGAAGAATCCATACCTGCAAGTGAACACGAAAGAAGAGTTCATAGACATGTTCGCCAGGATTCGAATCAAGCCAAGATATTTCGAGCGGATCGAGGTGCTGAATGTTGAAGGCGGTGAGTTCGTCGGCAACGAAGTCCTGCTTCAGGCCTTGACGGTCGAAGAGGTCGAGGCCATGAAGGATGAGGTCCTGCTGGTGGATATCAGGACGAAGGAAGCCTTTATCGGCGGGCACATCCCAGGCTCTATCTTTTTGCCGAAGAGCAATCTCACGGCTTTCCTGGGTTCAATCTTTTTCCCTGATGTAAAGATTGTGTTTATTATCGACAGTCAGGTGGAGGAATTGGAAGAGGTTTACTGGTACTGCCGCCGCATTGGTTTCGACCATCTTATGGGTTTCCTGCCGGCTGGCATTGAGATGTGGCAGTATTTTGGCTATGAGACCGATACGCTGAACTCGATCTCGGCCAAAGATTTCATGTCAATCCCCAAAGGCGATGACTCCATTCTCCTCGACATTCGTGACAGCAACGAACTGGAGGCCGGCGACCCTGAACACAACAGAATTAACATTCCGCTCAAGAGTCTTTATGAAAACCTCGACAAGCTTGACAAGAGCAAGACCATTTACGTGCTGTGCGGTTCCGGTAACCGGGCGGCTACGGCGGCAGGTTATCTACAAGTGCGGGGTTTTGACGCAGTGGTCATTACCGGCGGCGTGGGTATGTATAGGACACTTTCGCAGTGAGTCTGGTGGATCAGACTGAGAGGATAGTATTTATGCTGACAACTGCTGAGAATATGCTCGGGAGGAGTGACTTCTGTGTGCTCGCTACGTGCAGCCGCGATTTGCCCAATAGCTCACTTATGCATTTCCTGTACGATACCAGTGACAAGACGATTTACATGCTTACCCTCAGGGGGAGTGTGAAGGACGACAACATCACGGCGAATCCGCAGGTCAGCTTGCTGGTGGACACACGTATGGATGTGCAGCAGCAGGGGCAGCCTGTGGCAGCTTTGACCGTATATGGCAAGGCACGATTCGTTGAAGGGGCAGAAGCCAGACGGGCCAAAATCACGGAGCTGCTGGATAAGTACCCGGATTTGGCCCCAATCGCCGGCAACGACCAATGCCTGGTCATGCAGGTGCAAGTTGAGAAGATGATGATGCTTGACGGGGTCAACGATCAAAGCACGATTTATTTGTGAGTACAAGACTATCCACCTGCCTTGCTGTGTGATCGCTTGGCGTGATGAGCAGGAGTGAATGACTTGAGGGCTTTATGAAGATTCCGTTTCCAATTGAGAGCACGATCGAGGCCAGACGTTCGGCGCGCAGTTATCAGATGCGGTCGGTAGATCCAGAAACCATGGCGCAGCTGAAGATATTTGCTGAGAGACTGCCGTTGCCTTTTGCCCAAGAAGGTGAGATTCGCTTCTTCCGGGCTGACCCGACCAAAGTCCTGTACCCGCTTATGAAGTCTCCGCCTGATAATGTAGCTTTCTTGCTGAAACCGATGTGGTGTCAATTTCCAAAGCTGGTTTTGCGGGGGAGCTGCTAATCTTGTTTGCGCAGAGCAAGGGCCTTGCCACATGCTGGTATGGGCACTACAAGCTAGCTGAGCTGGAGCGCCTGATGCCACATTTGCAGACCGGGGAGCAGCTGCAGGAAGCGAATATGGGTTTTGGGTATGCCAAAGGCGAGACCAGCGGAGTGCGTGCGATCTGCCTGACACCCCTGGGCTCTTATGAGGACAAGGGTTTGCGTCTGCTGGATCGGATCACCGAGAAGACGATCAGCCACAAGCGCAAGAGTATCGAGGAGTTGCTGGAGCGACCGGAAGACTTTTCGAGCCTGTCTGAGGATGTTCTCTATGCGTTGGATTTGGCCCGCAAAGCCCCATCTGCTGCGAACAGCCAAATGTGGCGTTTCGGTTTTGAGGATGACTTCCGCACGATTACTGTTGCCATGCCCAGAGGCTACCAGCATTTTAAGTGGGAGCATCCGAATGTTGACATTGGCATTTGCGCCTGCCACGTTTGGCTGGCCTTACTGGATCGCGGGTACGAGCTGCAGGTCACGGTACGCGAGGAAGACGGGCGGGCAGTCTGGCGCATCACGCGAACAGGGTCCTTGCCAGGCCTTGAACAGTAGCCTTACTTGCCTTGTGGCTGAGCGGCGAAATTCTGCTCTGCTGCCAGGCGAAAACGATCCAGAAGGAAAGCTCGCGCTTCTTGACTGACACTCGCGTCCGGGCAAACAATATCAAAACCATGATAGCAGCCTTCGTATACTCGGTAGGAGACTGGTACACCAGCCGTGCGAAGCCTGTCCAGATAGTCGACTACTTCATCGTGGAAGGGTTCAAGACTGCCGACGTAGGAGCAAACAGGCGGGAGACCGCTTACGTCTGTGGAGCGGGCAGGCGCGGCATAGATCGGGACATCCTCTCTGCCGTATAAATTACCCAGGTATAGCTTCCAGGCAAGCTGGTTCGACTTACTGTTCCAGACCGGTCCGTCATTGTCACGGGCGGAGGGCAGCTTCATCCTGTCATCGAGCATGGGATAGAGCAATATCTGATACGCAATAGCGACTTCGCCACGGTCCCTGGCGTGGAGGCAAAGCCCTGCCCCCAGGCCGCCGCCGGCACTGTTCCCGCCGACCATGAGCTGGTCGCTCCGCATACCGTAGGTCTCGCCATGTTCGCGCAGCCACAGCAAGGCTGCATAACTGTCTTCCAGAGCGGCCGGGTAGGGGGCATCCAGTGACAGCCTATAGTCCGGGGCAACGACGACACAAGCGCTTGCTTCTATAAAGCGTTCAATGAATGCCTCGTCTTGTTCCGGAGTGCCCATCGCATAGCCTCCCCCATGGAGCCACAGCAAGCCCGGCACGCTATCTTGTTTGTGGTGCGGAGAGTAGATGCAGAGTCGAAGTCTGCTGCCATCTGCCCTGGGAACGAATAGCTGCTCGTATTGTACTCTGCCGCTCGACCTGCCCTTCAAGGCTTCGACCCCTGTTTTGGCCAAACGGAATTTCCTCTCTGTGAAACTGGGAAGCAAGAATCGCATTATGGCACCGACCTTGCGCAGCTCAGGGTGAATCATGGATGGCTCGATGTGCATGTGGATCCTCCGCTCCTCAGGTGTCTGCTTGTTAAATGATTCTCATGAATTATGATAGCAGGTCATGCTCGTCAAAGCTGCTGGATATTGTTTGTGACAATTTTTTCAGCCAGTGGAGAATGCTGTTGACAATAGTGTGTAATGCACAGTATTGTGTAAATGGAGGGTAGTGCAATGGAAACTGGTAACGAAGAGCAGATATTGTCTGGGATCATTCAGGAAATGCGCAGGGGCACGATTACGCTCGCGGTCTTGAGTCAGTTGCGTGAACCGCAGTATGGATATTCCCTCATTGCACATATGAGTGAGAAGGGTTTCGTAATTGAAGCCAACACGCTCTACCCTTTGCTGCGCAGATTAGAGAAGCAGGGCCTGTTGGAGAGCCTTTGGGATA
>JAAYZH010000140.1 GCA_012514965.1 Clostridiaceae bacterium
TGTAAAAAAATAAAGTATATGTTCCCCAAGGCGCACGCAGCCGCGTACGTTATTTCGTCCTTACGTGTTGCCTGGTTTAAGGTCTATCATCCCGAAGCGTATTACGCTGCTTATTTCAGTGTCCGAGCCGATGAATTCGACTATGCTGTCATGTGCCAGCCCCATGCAAAGATTACCGCTATGCGTGAGGAGCTGGGCAGTAATTTCCACTCCATCACGGATCGTGAGCAGAAGGTTTACTACATCCTCGAGCTCGTGGAAGAAATGTACTTACGCGGGATTTCATTTCTCCCTATGGATATCGAGAAGTCGTTGGCTCGTCGCTTTCAGGTAGTCGACAAGGGGCTGATTTTGCCCGCGCTGAATACAGTACCCTCGATTTCTACCGCAATGGCTCAGGCGATCGTGGAGGCCAGACAAGAGAGCCCATTCAAAAGTCATGAAGATCTGATGCGGCGAGCAGGGATCGGTCAGTCGGCTGTCAAGGGTATGGCAGACCTGAAGATTCTGTCGCACATTCCCGAAACCGCCCAGCTCACGTTATTTGATATGCTATAAGCAGAATTACTGAAGGAAAGGTAGGAGCATATGCTTTGTGTAAAAGTTATTTTACGCCAGGCTGCGCCGGCATTTGACAGGGTGTATACCTATATCGTGCCTGCTCGTTTGGCTGCGGAAGCAGTTCCGGGACGACGTGTGCTCTTCCCTTTTGGCAAGGGGGATCGACTGGAAGAAGGCATTGTTTTTGCCAAAGCCGAGCCCGAGGGCGATGAAGAGAAACTGAAAGAACTTTTTGCCTGCCTGGATCCCTGGCCGCTCCTCTTGCCGGTACAACTTAAGCTTTTGGCCCAGATGAAGCAACGCTATGCCTGTACCTATGGAGCAGCCTTGTCGGTCATGCTTCCCGGAGGCGTGCGGCTGCAGCTGGCGGAAGCCGTGGCACTTACCGTCTCCGGGCAAACCGAGCTGCCGGAGGAGTTCCGCGCACATTGGACAGGGGCTGAGGGTGAGGCAATTCCGCTGGCCGATTTGCAGCGGGCCGGCTTTGGCCGCCTGGAGATCAGACGCTGGGAAGAGGCGGGCTTGCTCGAGCGCCGCCATCTCGTAGACCAGAAGGTCAAACAGAAGACTGCTGAATACTGTTCGTTGACAGACCCGGACGCGGCAGCCCTCTTGCTGGACGAACAGGCTCTGGGATCTATCCAGCAGGAAGAGGCTGTGCGATTTCTCCTTCTGGAAGGAGAAGCGCAGGTGCAGGACCTCCTGCAGGCTTGCGACATCAAGCGCGGCACGTTGCGAACTTTGCAAAGTAAAGAACTTCTGACTTTCTCTCGCAAAGCAGTCTTGCCGGAACAGGAGGACAAGGACCCGTTTGCTAGCAGCTTCTTGCCGGCAGCCGGGCATCAGGTGCGCGAAGATGAGCTCACTGACGGCCAAAACAAGGCCCTCGACGAAATTTCGCAGGCCCTCCAGGGAGACTGGAAACCCGGCGAAGTACCGCCGGAGTTTCTGCTGTTTGGTATTACAGGCAGCGGTAAAACGGAAGTATATATGCGCGCCGCGCAGGAGGCCCGAAATCG
Source organism: Clostridiaceae bacterium (assembly GCA_012514965.1). Lineage (GTDB taxonomy): Bacteria > Bacillota > Clostridia > Saccharofermentanales > Fastidiosipilaceae > JAAYZH01. Next base: position 1,581 of record JAAYZH010000140.1, read on the forward strand.
GGGTAAAA
>JAAYZH010000141.1 GCA_012514965.1 Clostridiaceae bacterium
AATGGCGTGGCGGTCGATTTGCGTCAGACTGTCGCCGAAGACGCTAGAGTGGACATCCTCACGTTTGATCACCCGGAGGGCAAACACGCCTTCTGGCATACAAGTTCGCACATTCTTGCCCAGGCCGTCAAACGGCTCTATCCCGAGACCAAGCTCGCGATTGGTCCGTCCATCAGGGATGGCTTCTACTATGACTTTGAGCGTGAAGAGGGCTTTGGTGATGTTGAGATTCAGGCGATCGAGAACGAAATGAAGAAGATCGTCAAGGAAGGCATAGAGATCAGCAGTTTTGTTTTGGCCCGTCCTGAAGCAATTGCTCTCATGGAATCCCGCAACGAACCATACAAGGTAGAACTGATCCGCGATCTGCCCGAAGATGCCGTGCTGAGCTTCTATCAGCAGGGTGAATTCGTGGACCTTTGCGCCGGTCCGCACTTGATGAACGTCAAGCCGGTCAAGGCGATGAAGCTGACCTCGGTTGCCGGCGCGTACTGGCGCGGTGATGAGAAGAACAAGATGCTGACACGTATTTACGGTACGGCTTACCCGAAGAAGGCTGACCTCGACGCTCATCTGGCGCGTATCGAAGAGGCGAAGAAACGCGATCATCGCCGTCTCGGCAAGGAGATGGGCCTATTCACACTGATGGAGCAAGGCCCCGGCTTCCCCTTCTTCTTACCTAATGGCATGATTCTGCGCAATGAGCTGATGAATTACTGGCGTGAGATCCACACGCGTGAGAACTACAAAGAGATCTCAACGCCGATCATGCTGAATCGCAAGCTCTGGGAGACTTCCGGTCACTGGGACCACTATCAGGACAAAATGTACACGACGGTGATCGACGAGGAAGATTTCGCGATCAAGCCGATGAACTGCCCCGGCAGTCTGCTGGTGTACAACGCACAGCCACATTCCTATCGCGACCTGCCCTTGCGTATGGCCGAAGTAGGCCTGGTCCATCGTCACGAGAAGTCCGGTGAAATGCATGGCCTGATGCGGGTGCGCAGTTTTAGCCAGGATGATGCTCACATCTATATGACACCCTTGCAGATCAAGGAAGAGATCAAGGGCGTGGTGCGTATGATAGACGAGGTCTATACGAAGTTCGGCTATACCTACCACATAGAACTCTCAACCCGCCCAGAGGATTCGATGGGCGAGGATGCAGACTGGGAAATGGCTACGCAGGGCTTGCGTGAAGCGGTCGAAGAGATGGGCCTGGCCTTTGTAGTGAACGAAGGGGATGGCGCATTCTATGGGCCCAAACTGGACTTCCACCTCGAGGATTCACTGGGTCGTACCTGGCAGTGTGGCACCATTCAGCTCGACTTCCAGCTGCCGCAGCGTTTCCAGGCAGAGTATGTCGGTGATGACGGCGAGAAACACCAGCCGATCATGATTCACCGTGTGGTTTTCGGTTCGATCGAGCGCTTTATCGGTATTTTGATCGAGCACTTTGGCGGTAAGTTCCCGACCTGGCTGGCACCTGTACAGGCGCGTCTGATGCCGATTACGGACAGACAACTGGAGTATGCCCGCTCGATTCAGGTTCTCCTGAAGAAGAAAGGCATCCGCGCCGAAGTGGACGAGCGCAACGAGAAGATTGGCTTCAAGGTCCGGCAGGCGCAGGTTGAGAAGGTCCCCTACATGCTGATCTTGGGAGACCAGGAAGAGGAGAAGGGTGAGATTTCTTTGAGACTGCGCGATCATCAGAAGAATCTCACCATGCCGTTGGCAGACTTTGTGGCCAAAGTCGAGGCAGAGCTCGCCGAAAGAGCGATGCATTCGCCCTTCCTGGAAGCGGCTTCCGAACCCAAGCCGGAGCTTACAGCTTCGGCCACTGAAGAAGCAGATGAATAAGAGATGAGCACACAAGAGCCCAAGAGCAGAATGCCCATACCTCCGTTACCTGACGGGGGTACGGAGCAGATGCCGCCAGGCTCTGCCGGCCAAAGACAAAGCTTCAAAGCCCGCTTGGACGATTTTTCGCGCAAGTCAGCGCTTGCCTATACGAAGATACGGCAGCGCCGCAGCCGTCGCCGCGATCAGCTTGTCCGGAGCAGCTTTGCCGAGGTAATTGGCCAGAGCTGGTTTTGGCTTGCCCTGACACTCTTGCTTGTTTTCCCGTTTTTAGATGTCCTGCAACATGTTAAATTGGCAGGGAGCACGGATGGCAGGAATCTGTCCAGCTTGCGCGTGGTTTTTTTGACCAACGCACTCGGCGGCTTCCTGTTAAGCTTACCGGTGTTTGCCGCGTATTTCTGGGATTACTTTGCCAGCTGCCGCAAGCAACGCGAATGGCGTGATGCGGCTGCCAAGCGCAGGCGCTGCCTGGTCTTGCTGGCGTTGATTGCTGCTTGGACCGTTCTTGGGCTGGTTTTTGGCCTTTTTGGTGTCTAAGCAGCTGACAGGCTAATTCTTGCCGCGAAGTAAGCCGAATGTCTTATAATTGAAACAGAGCTAATTCTGGAGGAGCCGAGCCATGTCCGATATTCGTATCTATCACAAAGGAGATTTCTTGAACGACTGGGAGACTCGTTTGCAGCAGACCCTGGAACCGCTGGAAATTTGGTATGACTTTCGGGTTCGCCCGGGGTTCTACTTGCAGAACGGAGCCGTGGCTTTGCCTGGCGGAGTGAGCTTTACGGTTCACTCAGAAGGTGCCTACGGAATTGACTTGCTCTTGTTTCACAAGGATCAGGATGAGCCCTACGCCATTATTCCTTTTCCTGAGAAGTACCGTGTAGGCGATGTGTATTCGATGATCGTCTTTGACCTGGATATCGCGGACCTTGAATATGCGCTGCGTCTGGATGGCCCCTATGACCCGCAGAAAGGCCTCCTGTTCGACAAACGCCACGCAGTCATCGATCCTTATGCCCGTAAGGTCATCGTGCGCACAACACCTGAAGGCCAGCCAAGCGGGAAGTATCCTTACCGAGCAGCCGTTGTGGTCGATACCTTCGATTGGGGCCGAGCGCTGCCACCGAAGATCCGCCAAGACGAGATGATCATCTACGAAATGCATGTAAAAGGCTTTACCCAATCACCATCATCGGGTGTGGAGAACAGGGGCACCTTCGCGGGCTTGATCGAGAAGATCCCTTACCTCAAGAAGTTGGGGGTCAACGTCGTCGAGCTCATGCCGATTTTTGAATTCGACTCTGTAGGACCTGCCCGCGAATTCGAGGGCAACTTGCTATACGATTACTGGGGCTACAATCCGGTGAGCTTTTTTGCTCCTAACTCAGAATATTCATCCGAAGGTGAGATGTATATTGAAGGTCAAGAGCTGA
>JAAYZH010000142.1 GCA_012514965.1 Clostridiaceae bacterium
TGACTACTACTACATTGAGGCCCTAAACAAGCTGGCGAATGGGCCGGTGACCGGGTTTATCTGGTAGGTGGGAGGGTTAACCAAAGGGTGCACTCCGGTCTGGGGTGCACTCTTGGTTGCTATTACTGAAAACTGTCGTGCATAATATTGACCTTATTGATCTTGTTTAACTTTGAAATTGGACATCAAGTTTGAAAAATTCAATTTGTTAATCCTCCTCCCCAGGTATTCAGATAGTATTTGTTATGTCTTTCGACTAGTTTGAGTCCTGACCTTGTCAGATGAAGTTTGATTGGCCAAATCTACCGCATTAATATTGGCATTCGGTCTTGGCAATAGTTGCTGGATGCGCTGACGACTTGTTTTATATTTTTCTGTCCTGATCCGTGTTTTTTTACCATGTACGTCAGAGGCTTCGTGAAGAATTTGAGAAAGCTTCGAGGCGTTGTACAACTGTGACTTTGTAATCGTGATCACATGATAGCCCATCCGCTTTAGCGCCATGTTCCTGCCGGAGTCATAGTCGACTGAGCTATTGTGACCATCACCAAGGTATTCGTAGGCAATCTTCTCTTTTGGAAAGCAGTAATCGATGTAACAAATACTTTGACCAAGAGCTACCGATCCTTCAGTATCTAGCTCCACCTTGTAATTGAAGATCCCTCCTTGCAAATTTAATCCGCCCAGATAATTCGGCAAACCCAAGTAAAGATCTACAAAAACTTCCATAATCGAACAAGCTCTATCCTTAATGTACTTTAGTGCATTAAGTGCTTTTTCCTGTCCGCGCAGTCCTTTGGCAACTCGTGCGAACTTCAGTAGTTCTGCTTTATCGACTAGAGGAGTAGACCAGGGTCCGTCTGGGCAAGAACATAGCAAAGTTCCTAGTATGATCGATTCAAAAATGTCAAGGTTCTGTGTTAGCTGAACGAACATGAGACTAGGCGAAACCACGCCGATCTCCCCGTGAATAATCAGACTTTTCTTGGGAATCTTCGTTGAGCAGACATGACATGTGGCTCCTTCGCTTGTAAATCGATCAGCTTTGCTGAGAACCATATAATGACTTGTATCGGCCAAAGCCATGCGTGTCGCGAAATACTTTTGCGCGAGCGGGAAGTTCCAATACTGGAGTGCACTTTCATTTGATAAATACGTTTTCATATGTGCATTATCGCCTTAGTGAAATAAAATTCGATGCTACAAAAATCTACAAATTTCAACAAAAATGGACAAGTTTTTTGAGGCTGTAAAGATATTGGAAGTATGGTTGCAGGCTAATGGTTTTTGGCTGCCAGCTGATGGGTTATGGGTTTGGGCTGTCAGCTGTTTGCTTATGGGTTTTTGGATGTCAGCATAATATTTTCAGGTCTCGTCTTAATTAAGCATAATTGGTTTGGGAATATCGAGCGGTTTTGTGTTTTTGAGAGGCGTTTGCCAGTTTAGTGCCCAATCGTGGCAAAAAACCGAGTTGTGCGTGCCTTCCGCTTGGATAACTCGGAAATTTGTCCACCAGGCCACGAATCTGGCCAAAAAAACCGTTTATCTGGCCTCGCGCGGGGCCTGGAATATCGAAAAATTTGTCCACCGCACCCTCGGAAGCTGCTCCGAACCACGTGCCCGCAGGCCAGCAGCTTGTCTTCCACAAGCAAGCAGAATCATCAAAGGAGCCACCTCATTTTGAGACAGACCCTCTTTTGCCTTTTAGGAGTGACTAGCAAGGTCTGTTTTTACGTGGACGCGGTATCGGCTGTGTCTTTTTCTTCATCACGACGCTCGTGGCGGCGGCTGGTGTAATATTCCCAGCCTTTTTTTACATCATTCACTTCATCCTTTGTCATGGCCGTGAGATTGAGTTCACGACCGTCGGCCAGAATGATCAAGATCTCATAGGAGGTCAGGACTGCCGCGCCTAAGCCGATCAGGGAGGCGATAGGGGCGAGGATCAAGCCGATTGCTCCGATCGTGCAGGAGAGGTTAAGGATTGTTTTGCCGTCCTTGCGGATCAGGATATTGCTTGCATTGACTTTGCCAAGCACTTCGCGAAGTGTGTGAAGAATATCCTCCGCATTTGGTTCTTTGGCCTCGTCTTCGGCAGTTTCATCTGCTGATCCAGAGGTGTTGCCCTCGGCTTGCGCGCTTTCGCCCTCGGCTTGCGCGCTTTCGCCCTCGGCTTCAGCCTCGGCAGCCTCTTGGGCGGCGCGGCGAGCTTCCACAAAAGCTTTGGCAGCGTCGAAGTCGCCATCGGCTGCTCGCAAGGCTTCGGCGGCCAGAGCAAAATCGACGTCGCTGGTGCGCATGAATTCTTCGACTTGTTCTAAGGTAATCATGTTTTGGTCTCCTTGGTTCTCGTACTCTTTGTGGTGCGTGTCTAGAGCAAGACAGGGTACTTCTGCTTATATTTTAGCACCGGCAGCATAGAGGGGAGATAGAAGTCAGGGTAGACCCACTGACGGTCCGGAATTGCTTGTTTGAGAATGAGGCGTTGCAGCATGCTGAACATCGAACGAAAGGCTAAATCGTACAGGGAGAGGTCGATGAGGGCTGCGATTTTGCCGGTTTGCAGGGCTTGCTGGAGAACGGGCGAAGTACCATAGGCAATAATGTGCGGTACCACGGACTCATTCTGGTAGTGCTCGATCACGGCTTCGCTGGCGGCGGTGGAGTCCAGCAAGACTGCGCTGCAGGCCGGAACGAGTTCGGGTGTGAATTTCCCTTTGTTATGTACGCGAACGCTTTTCTCGGGGTAATGGGCGGAGATGCGGTCGAGATAATATTGGAAAGCAGGTTGAGAAAAACAACCTTCACCGTTCAGATTATGCTTAGCGGCGTGGATAAAAAGACCAATTCGCTCCCGGTCGACCAGGAGGAGAGTCTCGGTTACGAGAGCGTAAAACATCTGAATATCGTAACGGATGAGGCTGAGCGGGGAGAGGTCATCGTCATAGGCTCCTGTCAGCACCACCGGGCAGCCGCGTCCGCGCAGATAAACCAGCGAACGGTGGAGACTTTCGGGCGGCGTACCTACGATCATGAGCCCCTCCAAGTCCTCTTGCTGCTGCTGCATTCTTTGTAATAGGGATATGGCCTGCGGAAGTTCCGAAGCAGCATAATATTCGACTTTTAACATGTCATTCTGAAACAGGGATCGCGCAGTCTCGCAGGCGTCAATCAGGATCTTGCGCACTTCGGGGGTTTGCGGTTCCGCGACGAACAAGACCAGAATGTGAGGTGTCTTCTCCTTAACGGTCGAAGAAAAGCGACTGAGGCTGTAATGAGTTTCCTCAGCGACCTGCAGCACCTTTTGTCTCTTGTTTTCACTGACCCCGCTTTGGCCATTGAGGACACGTGAAACGGTGGCGATCGATACACCCGCCAGGCGGGCTATGTCCTTGATCGTAGTCATAGTCACCCTCTCCTTTCAGCTGTTTCATATATAGTATAAGACATCTTGAGTATAAATTTGTGCAAAAAACCGAAACAGACTTGACGAAAAATCAACAAATATTTGCAGAACAATTCAGCAATTTGTTCAAGGTGTCCAAAGATGAGACAATCCGAGTTGCCTAAATGTAATTGGATCATGCATGTTCACGGATTGTGAATCGTGCTAAAATAAGAAAAAAGCGGAGGATTCCTTATGATTTATGACAAACTGGCGTTATCTGAACGCTATGATGAAGTGAGCCCGAGAATCGGCCAATTATTGCGCTATCTGCGCAGCCATGACTTAAGCAGCTTCGACGATGGCAAGGTCGTTCTGGACGGTGATAACCTTTTCTTCACCATCAGTACGAATCAGACCAAGGATCCTGATGTTGCGAAGCCCGAAATCCACAAGAATTACATTGACCTCCAGTACTTGATCGAAGGCGAAGAGACCTTCGGTGTCGCCTTCATCACTGATGATACGGTCTTATTTGAAGAGAACCCGGCGAAAGACGTGTATTTCTACAGGGGAGAGATGATTCCGCTGACCCTGGGCAATGACAGCTTCTGCCTGGTCTTCCCGGGTGAGATTCATCAGCCGGGGGTCCATCCCGCCGGCGGCCCTCAGAAGGTCCGTAAGTTGGTGGGCAAAATCCGCGTCGACTAGACATGGCACTGTCGAGGGATTTACGTGAGCTTTGGCTGGCAGGCGCCGGATCAGAGGATGACCGTCTAATGCTCGCTCGTTTGTGGGACCTTGCGGCGCGGGCGGAAGCCAGAAGTGAAACTACAGCCGGATTCTTCCTCGACGAGCGACAGCAAGCCAAGGTCAGTGCTTTGTGGCGGCGGGTAGGCGCTCGTGTTCCACTACGTTTGCTCATGTGGGGCGGCAGAGCAGAGGCTGATCGTAAAGTCCCTCTGTTTGTACCGGAATATCTAGTAAGTTCGGCTGATGACGCGGACTTGCAGACTATAATTACAGGCCTTGGGATCGATCCTTTGGCCTATTTTCGTGTGGAATTCTCAAGGCAAGATGGGCCGGGGCACCGGGATCTTCTTGGCGCGCTCTTGGGCTTGGGCATCGACCGCAACCGCACGGGAGATATTCTTTTGCACGACAGCGGGGCTGAACTGATTGTGACCCAGAATGTGGCGGAAACTGTAGCGCGTGACTTCCGCCAGGCAGGCCATTTTCCATTAAACGTTCAGTCGCTCGGTTCGGCAGAAGAATTGCGAGTCAGCGTACCTGAATTGCGGATTCTGCGCGTCACGGTGGCATCCCTGCGTCTGGACAATGTTTTGGCCGCTGTGTGGCACTTGAATCGTGAGAAGGCCAAAGAACTGATCACCGAGGGCCTGGTAACGCTGGATGGTTTGGCAGAACTGCGGCCTGCCAAGACTGTGCGTGAAGGGCAGCTGCTTCGCTGTCGTGGGTTCGGCAAGGCCAGGGTGCTGCATGTGGGCGGCCAAAGCCGCAAAGGCCGTGAGTGGGTGGAAGTAGGCTTGTATGTGTAATTCAGGTGCCAGGCCGTAAGCGGACTTGCACAAATAACCGCTGAGACAGCTTGCAAAATATCACCTGAGTGTAAAAAAGGAAGTTCTTTTTACCGGAAGAGGGCTGCTTTGTGTTAAAATTTAGTTTACCCCAAGACCTCTTGAGCGCAATGGCCGCTTAAGAAGGTGAGAAAGAGAGTAGAAATGTTCAGAGCTTGTACTTTTGATGAGATAGAAGAGATCCTGGCCCGTAACCCGATTCAGTATTTTGATGAGCGAGAAGAATTGGAGGATCTGGCAGATGATAAGACCAGCGCGTTTTATCGTTCCGAGGACTGCCTCGTGGTGACCAGCCCCAGACGTTTGCGCATGGAGATTTTGGCCATGCCTTTGAAGCCTGAGTTTAACTTGGCAGCACTGGAACAATTCGCGCACAAGAAGGCTGCGAATTTCCGTATGCACCTGAATGTAACAGGCATCGAGGTCGGCAAACTCCGCTTCACGGAGCCTTATGATATCTCTGATCCGATCACCAGCCTCTGGGGCGATCAGCCGAAAGCACCAGCCCCCGGCACCGTGCTCCCCGAAGGCAAGATCCGCACTTTGACCAGTGCCGACAGCCGCCACATCATGAACTTCCCCCAGGAGGCAGCTGGACGTGCTATGAATCTTAAGCAGATTTTTCCTCTGCTGGTAGTCGATGAGATAGGCTCTATTCTGGGTTTCTTTAACAGAGACGGCGCGATGCTAGGCTATATTTCCTATATGCCATCCGCTTTTGACTCACTGACAATTGATGAAGTATACGTTTTGCCCCCCTTCAGGCTGCAGGGTATAGGCAGTATGCTCGCCAGAGAAGTCTTGGCGACCGCCGCACGAAGCGGCAACTCGGCGTACTGGCCGGTCGCAGACGCTGTGGCAGCGATCGAGACAGCAGAGGCCGCCGGTTTCCATAAAGTGGGTTCCAGAATTACGATTGAAACGTTATAAACGGCGGTGTAGTGAGTGAAAATATTGATCGACGCTGAGGCCATCAAAAAACTGGCCTCCAATACGAAAGTTTTTATTCGCGGGCGCAATCTCTATAACGCGAAAGAGAGAATTGGTCCGCTCTACTATGATGCTCGCAACCACTTGCTTTCGGCAAAAGTTTCAAGTTTTTCCGGTCATGTCTATGATACATTTCTCGCACTTCGCAGCAATGGTTCTCCGACAGCGGCTGCCTGCAGCTGCGCTTCGTTCGGCTCCTTTAAGGGCAGTTGCAAGCATGTCGTGGGACTGCTCCTGGCAGCCCAGGCTGAAGAGCTGCCGGATGATGGATCGACGCCTGAGGCGCTTCCGGATGACCACCCGCTGGCCGGAGTGCCTCGTCTTCTGAGACCATTGATGACGTTTGAAGATCTGCTTCGCATCACCGGTCCCGAGCAGACGCAGAAGCGTCGGCGCGGCCGGCCGGCTAAAGGCGAGGAGAAGACCGAAGAAGCAGAGGCTGAAGCAGCAGCTGCTCCACGCGGAGGCTTTGATCTTTTTCAAGACAATACTGTAGTGCGTGAAGCGGATCAAGCCCACGCAGAACAAGAGTATATTCGGATTCGACCCGGTTTGAGCAACAGTGAAGAAGCGGGTGCTTTGGCACACACCGAAGACGGCCTGCCTGCCGCGGATTCGTTTGATCGCTTAGCGGCAGGTGCTCGTTTCTTGACTCATCTGTTTTCCTGGGAGGAGCGGGAACAGAACTTGCTTCGCTCACAGGCGATGTTGAATCGTCAGGAGGACGGCCTGGCTATCGAAATTACGCTGGAGCTCCTGCCCGGCTTCCCCCACAGCAGTCAGCTATCCCTGCGGGTAGGGACCAGAGAACATTTTTATGTTGTGAACTCGCTTGGGGCATTCCTCTCGGGGATTCGCGGTCGTGAAGCAATGCCATTTGGCAACTACTTTACCTGGGCCGTCTCACAGAGAATGTCTCGTCCTCAGCAACTCTTCCTGGACTGGCTCGAGGCGACCTGGCTTGACGAAGTGCGTCAACAGCGTGCCCGGGACCGGCGTGAGCCCATAGACAGCAAGAACTTAAGCTTAAGCGGCGAGCACTTGCAGACCTTTTTGAATCTGTGCGCTTATCATGGCGAGGATTTGCCTGTACTCGTGCGTCTGGGGAGAGAAGACTTCCCTCTTGTAATTCGCAAGACGCTCCCACAGGGGCTGCAGGCCGCATTGCATGAGCCTGAGGCGGCTGCCGACAAGCCGGCGGAATCCGTCAAGTTTGCGAGAGATGAAGCTTGTCTGGTTTCGCTTGCCTACAACGGCCGCAAGCTGGCTGTCGGTCAGATTGCAGATCTGCAGAGTGAGCAGTTGGTTGCCGAGGACGTTCTTCTGCTGCACCGCAGCGGGATCCTCCTGTTTGACTCAGTTGTCTATTTTTGCCAAAGTCAGGCCGACCGTCTGCTTTGGCAAATCATGCGTATGCTGGCCGAAAAGCAGGATCATTATCTTGCTTTGACAGCTGCTGAAGCCTCGTTTTTCCTTGGCAGCGCCCATGAACTGTTGCGTGACGAAAACAAACTGTTTTGGTCACCGGTTTTGGCCAAACGACTGATCGAACTGCCTCTGGAGATTAAGGTCTATATAGACAGCCTGGAAGATGCAATTTGGCTGTCGGTTTTCTTCTGCTACGGAGAGTATCACTTCCGGCCGCTGATTCAGCAGTCGCAGCCACAAGTACGCAAGGGTGATCCCGGCAAGGCGCTGGTCGTACGTGACGGCCAGGCGGAATTTGCCTTCGAAAACACCCTTAAGGATTGGGGTTTCAAAGAAGTATCACTGCGGGAGGATCAGTTGGGCATGATTACCCACGGTCCCGATGGTGACTATATGGCGAACCAGTTCTATGTGCGTGGCACAGAACAGATCTTCCAATTTGTCAGCGCTACAATTCATGAGCTCAGACAGATTGCGGGTGTTTTTGTCACCCCGTCCTATAAGGCGATCGAGCTCAAGGAACCCTCAAAGGTAGAGCTGGAGCTCAAATACAATGAGGGCGAAAATCTCATTGAGTTGATTCTTCAGATGGACGGTTTCAGCAGCGGAGACGCCGCGCGAATTGTTCGTGCCATGCAGCTTGGCCGGCCCTTTGTGCGCCTGCCGGATTCTTCTTTGGTCGATTTGGGCAGTGCCAAACGCCTCTCCGCAAGCGGCGAACAGATGCGCAATCTGGTTCAAACGCTCACCGGCTGGGGTGCTGAGTGGCAGCAGGATCGTTTCATTATTCCAAAGTACAGGGGTCTGGCTTTGCACGGGCTTTTGCAAGACCAAAACATTCACACGAAGACGGATGACAGTCCGGCTAAACAGGCCTGGGAACGTCTGATCTCGGATCGCGAGGACCCCGCTGCTGCCGCTCCGGCTATGCCGCCGGATGTGAACGCGACACTGCGCCACTATCAGGTCCAGGGCTACCAGTGGCTGTGCTTTTTGGATCGCTACGATATGGGCGGGATTTTGGCCGACGAAATGGGCTTGGGCAAAACCCTGCAGATGCTGGTGTTCCTGTGGTCTCTCTACTTGCGCGAGCCCGGTCCTGTCCTCGTCGTCGCTCCGACCTCACTGCTCTATAACTGGCTGCAGGAAGCCAAGCGCTTCGTGCCGGGCTTGCCGTCTACCGTTATTGAGGGGACGAAGCCGATCCGGAATCAGCAGTATGAGGAGCTGGCCGGGAAGCCGGGATTGATAATCGTTTCCTATGGCCTGGCCAGACAGGACCGTCGCGAGCTGCGGGAATTCCGTTTCTCTTGCATTGTTCTCGACGAGGCTCAGAACATTAAGAACCCCATGACGAAGACTTCGCGCGCGGTTAAGTCACTCAACGGCAAACGTCGCTTTGCCCTGACAGGCACCCCGCTGGAGAATCACATTGGCGAACTTTGGTCGATTTTTGACTTTATTATGCCCGGCTACTTGTTCTCTTACAGCTCGTTCCAGGATCGCTTCGGCCAGGTGAACGGCCAGTCAATACAGCTCGGTGATGGCAAAGCCATCGCTGCGGAGGCCGAAACCTGGGCTCCGGAAGAACGTGGTTATGCCGAAGCCAGGGCGGCCCAATCCGGACTGCACCAGCTGGTTTCGCCCTTTATTATGCGCCGCCTCAAGCAGGAAGTCCTGAAAGATTTGCCGGACAAGATCATCACCGACATTCCTTGTGTCATGACAGTTGAGCAGCAAAAACTCTACCGCAAGCACCTGGCCCTGGCCAAGCGTCAGATCAGCGACTTCGACGGTGCTGACGAAAAGGACAAAGGTCGCCGCCGTATGGATATTCTGGGCGAGTTGACTCGTCTGCGCCAAATTTGCTGTGATCCGTCCTTGTTTATGGATAATTACACCGGCGGCAGCGGCAAGCTCGAGGCGCTCGAGGATCTGCTCGAAAACCTGCTCGAAGGCGGCCATCGAATACTCTTGTTCTCGCAATTTACGACGATGCTGCAGATTATCCAGAAACGGCAGCGTGAGCTGGGCAGAAGTGTATTATATATAGATGGACAGGTTCCATCGAAGAACCGACTTGACCTGGTTCAGCGTTTCAATGCCGGTGAAGGGGATATTTTCTTAATCTCTCTCAAAGCCGGTGGTACAGGACTCAATCTTACGGGGGCGGATGTCGTAATCCATTACGACCCCTGGTGGAACCCTGCCGTCGAGAATCAGGCAACGGACCGCGCCCATCGTATGGGCCAAAGAAAAGTTGTACAGGTATTTCGCATGGTGACAATCGGCTCAATCGAGGAGAAAATTCAGGAAATGCAGCAGGCCAAGCAGGCTCTGCTGGACGACATTGTTTCTCCGGGGGCGACGTTCATTAATCGAATGAATTTAGACGATATTCGCGAACTATTCGCTGAGTAAGCGAAGAGGGCGCAGTGGCGCAGCTGAGGAAAGATATATGAGTACCGAAGATTTTACTGACAGCAGAACGAAAAAGGATGATTCTCCTATGGCTTTGTTCTTCAAAGAGCAGGCCTATTTGCGCCGTGTTCTGCAATTTATCGATGAGCGTGAGGCATACCTGAGGTCAAATACCCGAAGTCGTGAAGATGAGAGTTTCGACCTCAAGGCGGCAGCCTGGGAAGAACACCTTGAGCTCAGCGCGCAGAACTCGAACGGACAGTTCGACTCGGCTATGATGCAAGATGAGCTGGCCCGCAACGCGCAGGTCATCTATGAGCAAAACCAGGAGCTGAAGGTCCTGCAGCGTATTCGCAAGGAGCCCTTTTTCGGCCACATCACCTTCCGCTTTATGTCTGAAGAGTATGAGGAACCGGGCGAATACTATATTGGTCTCAAAGACCTTATCGACAGTGACCGCTTCACTCAGTACGTAATCGACTGGCGATCACCTTTGGCCACCGTGTATTACAATGTGAACGAAATTGGGCCGACTTCGTTCAAGAATCGTGAACGCCGGATTGCCGGGGAGCTCCTGGCGAAGTACCAGCTGGTTATCCAAGATTCGAAGCTCCTGCGTGTCCTGAACACATCTGAGCAGATACTGGACGAAATTCTCCAAATGGTCCTCAGCAGCTTGAGCTCGGCAAAGATGAAAGCCATCGCCCAGACCATACAGCGTGAGCAAAACCGGATTATTCGGTCCGAGATGAACCGGGTTCTGATTATTCAGGGTGTAGCGGGGTCAGGCAAAACCTCGATTGCCCTGCACAGAGCTGCCTACATGATGTATGTAGATCCACTCATGCGAGCAGACAATATCTTACTCGTAACGCCGAGTGAATCTTTTGCCACATATATTTCCTCGGTCCTGCCTGACCTGGGCGAAGAGAATGTACGCAGCTTGACGATTCTGCAGATTCTCAGACAGGAGCTGGGTGATGTCGAAGCCAGGTATCTGGACTATGTTTTCGCTCCCACGCCGGTCGAGAAATGGCAGGCAATGGGCACTTTCGAATGGGTGGAGTGGTGCCAGGAATTCGTTGCCTTTCTCTCTGAGAACATGTTCCAGCCCCAGGAGATCGACCTGCCCTACCTCAAAGTGCCGGCTCGCCTGCTAGGTCAGCTATATCACATCAATTACCGACACCTGCCGCCTTTTAGACGTCATGAGGCGATCCTGCGTCATCTTCGTGACCTGGTGTCGAATCCCCTGGACTATCAACAAGCCTACAACCAGCTGGACGAAGAGCTCCGTTCTATGTTTCTGCTGCATGACTTGCGGCAGACCTACGAAGTGTTTACGCACTGGGCGGCTGAAGAGAAAAATATTGATATCCACTTCTTCAGCTCCGGCAGCCTCAACCAGGCAGATGTGAGTTTACTTACGCTGCTCAAAATCCTAATGTATGGACCTAGTGAGATAAACTGGGTTCGCCACCTGATTGTCGATGAAATGCAGGATCTTACAGGCCTCGCGCATGAATGTTTACGGCGAATTTTCAAGTGCCCGCGAACCTTGCTCGGCGATGTCAATCAGGCCATTCGTTTCCCCATTTCTGATCACTATCTTGCGGAATTGCAGAGCTTGTATCAGGTGGATCCAATGCGAACTGAATTCTATGAGCTGCGCACCTCCTATCGCTCAACTCTTGAGATCACGGAGTTTGCCCGGCAGATCGTACAAGATGAATCTATCCTGCCGTTGGAACGTCATGGATCACCTGTGAAAATCACTTGTTTTGCAGACCATCAAGCAGATGAGCAGCTTGCCCACACGTATGAGCTACTTTTGGCCTGGCGCAGGCAAGGGTATCGTACGGCCGCCGTGCTTTGTGCGGATGAAGCCGGAGCGGCAGCCATGCGCGCGGGCCTTGAAGCCTTGAGTGCGGCTGAAAAAGGTGAAAAGCCACTGATCCTCAACGATTACCTTAAAGAAGAAAAAGACTTTGCCGTGACAGTTTGTGATGTATTCCATTCTAAAGGTATCGAGTTCGATACCGTCCTGGTCCACGATGCTTCGGCTCAGTACTACCACGAAAACCTGGACAGGGTCAAACTCTATGTGTCATGCACCAGAGCCTTGCATGAACTTCATCTGACTGTCCTGGGCGAGCCCTCCCCGTTTTTGCCTGCCGTTGCTCTTGAGGGCAGACAGCCTGTGGGCAACGAGGGTTAAAGCGTGCGTGCGGATGTGCCCTTGATCAATTTCAGCGAGTCGGAAGAGGCTTCCGCAATGGCGGACAGCAGTCACCAGCTTCTGGATCTGTGCCTTCGGTTCGGCACGATGCTGATGGAAGTCGGCGCGGAGACATCAAGGGTCGAGGACAGCATCACACGTATCCTTAAGGCATACGGTCTGCGCGAACCATCGGCTTTTGCCATCCCGACGCTTGTGCTAATTACATTCAAGGATGAGAAGGGCAGCACCTACACCAGTTCACGCAGAATTACCGTGCGAGGCAATAACTTGTATCGCTTGACGATGCTGAATCAATTGTCGCGCACCTTATGCGAAGGTGAGCGGAAAACGACAGATTATTTTCGAGTGGAATTGGAGAAGATAGCCGTCACCCCGAACCGGAGGTTCTCGGTTGTCCTCTTGGCTACGGTTCTGGTCTCGCTCGGCTTTACCCTGATTTTTCGCGGCAGCTGGCTGGATGCCCTTGCGTCCTGCGTGACGGCCGTGGTGATGCGATTGGTTTTTGTCACGCTGGAACGTATGCAGGTAAACTCGATTTTCAACCACCTGGTCTCGGCTTTTGTGGCGGGACTTGGAATTGAAGGGCTCTACCATCTGGGATTGGCGATCAATCCTGCTTTGGCCACGATCGCGGTCATTATGAATATCGTGCCTGGTATGCTCATCACGAACTCCATTCGAGAGACGATTGGCGGTGACTTCACCTCGGGCATGAATAAGATTATTGAAGCACTCTTGATTGCGGTGGCTTTGGCCGTCGGCGCGGGCAGCGCGGTCGTCTTGTTTGGGAGGTAGGCTTGATGGAATGGCAATTTGTGGTTCAGCTCCTGGCGGCGGCCCTGGCCGGTATGGGCTACGCGCTCTTGTACAACGTGCACGGCAAGCTCTATATTCCTGCGGTGCTGGGGGCGATGCTGGGCTGGGGAATCTACGTGTTCGCTCTGCAAGGTGGATATTCCACAATCGGTGCCAGTTTTGCTGCTTCCGTCGTAATCTCCTTGTGGTCAGAAATTCTGTCACGCTTGCACAAAGCCCCCGCTACGGTCTTCCTGGTTATCGGGGTCCTGCCGCTGGTACCGGGCGGCGGAATCTATTCGACCATGCGAGGCATTACGACCGGTGATTTGCGATTCGCCATGGAAAAGGGGCTGGAGACCATAGGGATAGCGCTGGTACTGGCCCTGGGCATGCTGATTGTCTCAACCATCATGCGTCTTTACTATTCTTTGCGGGGCAAAAACTTCCATCTGCCTCGTCGCGTGTAGGGGGGATTTTGGCCCGGCTTGATAGGCCGGATTGACGAAATTGCCTAAGAAATTTACGAAATTTGCCAATGATATGGAACTTCCCAGGCATAAAAGGCTATTATGAAGTGAATTCTATTGGTAACCAAGCCGGAGGTGGAGAGCATGGCAAAACATATTTCTGCAAATCGAATACCCCATTCAGCAAAGCGTCCCCAAATGCGAATGAATTTCGCGGAATTGCCGAGAGACGTCCGCTACATTGCTGAGCAGCTGAGTCAAGTTCTGGATTTTGTCGAAGATGATGTGGATGGCATCCCGCTTTACGCATCTGTTAGTCAGCCTGGCAAGCTTCGTGTCTCCCGTCAGGGACGAGGCCTCGTAATCGATCACCCCAGTCTAGTCGGCTTTGCTCGCGGTCTCACACACGTAAGAA
>JAAYZH010000143.1 GCA_012514965.1 Clostridiaceae bacterium
TATGATACGGCTATGAACACGGCAATGGAGGCGATTGACAAGCTCAAAGACACGGCTTCTTCACATGAGCGATGCTCTGTTATCGAAGTCATGGGGCGCCGCGCCGGCTATATTGCTTTGAATGTCGGCATTTCCTGCGGCGCAGAGGTGATTCTGCTTCCTGAGGTGCCTTTCAACTTTGACCAGGATGTTGTACGCCGCTTGCTTGACTGCCGCAACAGCGGCAAAAATCACTACGTCGTTGTCGTGGCCGAAGGGGCCGGCAACGCAACAGAAATTGCCAAAGAGATTCAGGATAAGACCGGAATTGAATCTCGTTCGACCATCCTTGGCCACATGCAGCGCGGCGGCAGTCCGACCCTGCGCGACCGCCACGCTGCCTCGATTATGGGCACAATGGCAATTGACTGTATTAGAGAGGGACGCCTCAACCGTGTCATCGCTCTGCGCGATGGTCACTTTACTGATCTTGATATAGATGAAGCTCTGGAGATGCAGAAATCGATTAAAACCGAGGATATCAATAACGCCAGAATTATCGCCATCTAACTGCGTAAAGAACACGATATTTCGGAAAGAATTTGCCGAGCTGTTTCGCAAGAAGCAGCTCATTGTTTATAATGATATGAGATTACATGGAGGCGACGCATGATTAAGTGGAGAGAACAGCTGACGGTTCCGAATATCCTGACCATGGTCCGACTGGCCTGCATTCCCTGGATGGCCCAGGAGATCTACCAGTCCAGGGGTTATTCCGGCTTGAGCGCCGCTCTTTTTCTGGGAATATGGTTCACCGATATACTCGATGGCTGGATAGCTCGTCGTTTCAAGCAGGTTTCTGATCTAGGCAAGGTACTCGACCCTCTGGTGGACAAGATCTTTCAGCTCACGACAGCCATTATGATGTGGGTGGTCGGACGATTGCCCTTGTGGGTGCCGATTGCCATGCTTGCAAAAGAGCTGCTGATGGTGGCAGGCGGCATCATACTCTGGAAAAAACAGTATGTGGTGAGCTCGAAATGGTACGGGAAGATCACTACCGTGCTGATTACCATGGCCTTTGTCGTAATATTCTTTCTGCCCGAACAGTATGTCTGGCTGAGCCCATACATTTTCATTCTTCCGATTGCTATGTTATATTTCTCGCTGTTTAGCTATGCTGCCAATGTTTGGAGACTCTGGAATTCTGGAGTAATAGCTGCCGGCAAGGAAGTCGGTAAACAGCAGGAAGACATCAATCATTCTGCATAATAAAGGAGAATATTTTGTCCAATTCCGCAGATCGGATCATCCTTCGTTCCCGAGAGATCCTTGAACTCCCCCAGATTTTAGATGCCTTGCAGCGACATGCTGTTTCTTACGAGGGACAGGAACTGTGCCGCAGACTTGAACCGGTCTCTGACCTGAGCGAGGCAGTTGCGCGCCAAAAAGAGACGGAAGACACGCTGAGTGTACTATTACGGCGAGGCCAGGCACCTCTGCAAGGACTGCATCACATTCGACCCTCCATTCAGCGGGTGCATATGCCGGGGGCCGTGCTAGCCTGCCGTGACCTCATGCAAATTGGCAGCTTTTTGGAGGCCGTGGAACGTCTCAATAGTTTTGCGCCGGAGAGTCAGGATGAAGGCCGCGGCAATGCGTTCTATGCATTGCTTCAGGCCTTACTGCCCCAAAACCGACTCCAGCGCGATTTGAATAAAAGTATCATCGGTGAAGATGAACTGGCGGATGATGCCAGCCCGGAGCTCCTTCGTATCCGTCAGGCGGCACAGCGCAGCCAGGCTCAGATCCGTCAGCACCTGGAGCGAATACTCAAGGGCAGCGGCGATGCTTTGCAGGAGCAGCTGATTACCATGCGTCAGAATCGCTATGTGGTACCCGTCAAAATCGAGTTTCGCGCCAAGGTTCCGGGTATAGTCCATGACACATCGCAGTCCGGGCAGACCTTATTCATTGAACCCCTGTCCGTTGTCGAAGAGAATAATAAACTCCGCGAACTCAAGATCAGTGAGGAACGAGAGATTGAGCGCATTTTGGCTGAGTTCAGCAAGCGTGTCGCAATGGTGGCCAATGAGATTCTTGAGAACATAAATTTGCTGGCCAAGGCCGATTTTTACTGGGCCAAAGCCCGGCTCGCACGCGCGATGAAGGCTTCTCGCCCTGCGCTTAATGATACAGGTATTATCGATCTGCGCCGGGCGCGGCATCCGCACATTGCATCCGACGTTGTGGTCCCGATTGACCTTTATGTAGGGGAGAACTTTCGCACTTTATTGATCACAGGTCCCAATACAGGCGGGAAGACGGTTTCACTTAAGACTTGTGGCCTTTTGACGCTGATGGCGATGTGCGGCCTGCAGATTCCGGCGGCCGAACATTCGAAGGTTTCTGTTTTTGACAAAGTACTTGCTGACATTGGCGACGAGCAGAGCATCGAACAGAGTCTGTCGACCTTTTCATCCCATATGCGCAATATTGTAGACATTACAGAAATTGCCGACAGCAGGACCTTGGTGCTTACGGACGAGCTGGGTTCCGGAACGGACCCGTCTGAAGGCGCGGCTTTGGCCGTGGCAATTCTGGAAGATCTGCGTATGGCCGGTTCGATCACGGTAGCAACCACTCACTACAAAGAACTTAAAGTCTATGCGATCCAGACGCCCGGCGTCGAGAACGCTGCCTGTGAATTTGATACCGAAACGCTGCGACCTACTTACAAGCTGCTGATTGGCGTGCCGGGGAGCTCGAATGCCTTTATTATTTCACGCAAGCTCGGCTTACGTGAGGACATTATCGAGCGGGCTCGCATTGAGCTGAGTACCGAAGACGTTCAGTTTGAAAAGGTTCTGGCAGAAGTCGACAGCGCTCGAATTGAAAGTGAAAAGCTGCTGAGCGAAGCGCGGATTGACCGCGCTGCCGCCCGGAACGCGCGGCGGCTGGCGGAAGAAGATGCCGAGAAACTGCGCCGCAGCAAACAGGACATCCTGCAGGAAGCTCGTGAAGAGAGTCGCCGCGCCCTGCGTCGACAGACCCAGGAAGTCGACATGCTTGTCCGCGAGATGAGCCGCCGAATTCAGTCCGGCGAGCACATGCCTGTTGAAGACGCGGAGACACTGCGTCAGTTGCTGCGCGGTGAACTAAATGAAATCGAGAGTAACATCGGCAAGGAAACGCTGAAAGCAATCCGCAACAAGTCCGACGGGGGAGGCAAGAAAGACTGGCAGGTCGGAGATATCGCTTTTGCAGCAGGTCTGCAGCTCGAGGGCAAGATCATCTCAGCGCCGGACAACAAAGGTCAGGTGATGCTGCGCTCAGGGCAGCTCCAGGTGTCGGTACCGCTTACAAGCCTTCAGGAACCGCCGTCTCAGCGTGAGAAAAAGCGCAACAAGGATATTTCGCTCAAGGATAGAGTCCCTTCAGAAGATAGA
>JAAYZH010000144.1 GCA_012514965.1 Clostridiaceae bacterium
GGCACAGCTGGCACGCCTTCTCTTTCCACTGGGTGACTTGAGTAAAGAAGAGGTCAAACAAATCGCTGCGGAGCAGGGGTTTAGCAGCGCAAACAAGGCTGAAAGCCAGGATATCTGCTTTATCCCGAGCGGGGATTATGCCGAATTTATCGAGGAATTTACGGGCGAACCGAGTCAGGCAGGGAATTTCATCCTCCATGATGGAACTATCCTTGGCAAGCACAAGGGCCTCATACACTACACAATTGGCCAGCGCAAAGGTCTGGGGATTGCCTGGTCAGAACCGCTGTTCGTTGCTGAATTGCGCCCAGCTTCGAATGAGGTGGTTCTGGGGCCATCTACAGCAGTCTTCACAAGTCAGCTCCGGGCCCATCAGGCAAATTTCATCAGCAAAACCCTGCCTACGTCCGGGAGTGAAGTCTGGGTGCGCACCCGTTACCGGCAGACAGAGCGTCCGGCCACGATCTACATCGAATCGCCGGATCGCTTTCGCCTTGAGTTCGCGGAACCGCAACGCGCGGTGACACCCGGACAAGCCGCCGTTCTCTATGACGGCAGCAAGGTTATTGGCGGCGGAATTATTCTGCCGGCGCAAGCGTAAGTTCTGATCACAAATGCACAGCAAAAAGGCCGCTCTCTCGAGCGGCCTTTCTTGGAACTATAAGAATTTTTATTCTTCTTTCAACGTTAGTACGAAGGAAGAGCTCTCATTTTCCTGACTGATAATAATGACTTTGTCGCCGGGCTCAAGGAAGGCGATGGAAGGCCCCAGCAAGGCCGGGTCTGCCATGTAAATCATGTCGTTCTCTTCGACTGTAAAGTAGAACACGCTGTTGCCTTCGAGGACAAGCGGGACCAGAGTCTTGATCGTCAGGCTTTCTTCCACATCTGCCGGTGCGTTAGGGTCTCGTTCTCCGGGGTTCTGCTCATAGAACAGCGCTATAACTTCTTTGACTGTGTTGCCTACTACGACATTGGTAAACTGCTCAGCATCGACCAGCGCAAACATCTTCGCGGTCAAGGACTGATCCTTGAGGGACATAAAGTAAACAGGCCTGTCCTGAATGTTCAGAATAACAGGGAAGGTGGGGACATAATTCTTCTCCTGTACCTTGCCTCTGGCACTCTGCATTGCCGCAGTTTCGGTTGCGGATGGGCAGGCATAGAAGACTGCTTCTTTGGTTCGCAAGTTCACGTAATAAAAACCCAGGTTAGAAGAATCGGCGCGTACAGAAGTAACACCTGTAATTAGATAAATATCGGTGCCCAGAGAGACATAATTGTAGCCATCCGTGGTGGATGTAACACTTCTTTGGCCAATCATGGAGTTGAAGTAGCCGCCGCTGTAGAGGCCGCGCCAGTCAAGCTGCTGAATGATCAGCTCAGAGGGATAAGCCCGATCGACCCAGTCCGGAATATCTTCGGTTGAATAGAACGTGCTTTCGCCGGTATTGGCATTGGTCAAAATAACCCCGGAGGAATCCAAACCATTAAAGAAACCAATACGTTTCGTGAGTTTCGGTGTCACATACCACGCATTGCCTTCATCGTCGATTTCGAAGTTGTTCGCTCCCAGAAGAGCAAAAGGGTACTTGAAACGAAGATGTCGGTCCAGATCACGGAATATCCAGTCACTTTCGGAATAGCGAATCGGATTCGCCAGCTTGTTGAGTTCGCCATTCTGTGTCGTCATGTCTACACTGATAAAGTACTCGATACCATTGCGAAAATTGCCGAGATACTTAATAAGCCCGGCGTAACGCAGCGGAGAAACACGAATCGGTTTACCCGCGATGTTGATCTGCGAATAGGTAGGCCCGATCTCAAATTGGGAAACGAGTTCGACCATACCACCCATCTGCTTTTCGCCAATGACTTGGGCTGCCTCGCGATCGAC
>JAAYZH010000145.1 GCA_012514965.1 Clostridiaceae bacterium
CCGCCCTGGTGCACGCAGCACGAGAGCGGTAAATTTTTGCGAAAAGTATTTGACATATGCCGAATATGAGCTATACTGTAAATGAAAGAGACATATGCCAATAACTAACGTAACCTCAGGAGGTGAGAAAAATGCCAAGAGGAAATGGAAGCGGCCCGACCGGCGCCGGAAGAGGCGGAAGACCTGGTCAGCAGAATAACAACAGTAATGGTGGCTTTGGCCAGCAAAAGAGCGGCGGCAGAGGCAGAATGGGCGGACCGGCTAGCGCAGGTCCCAACGGATTCTGTGTTTGTCCCCAATGCGGCAAGAAAGTAATGCATACAATCGCGGAGCCCTGTAACACAATCAAGTGTCCGGAGTGTGGTTCCGCGATGACAAGAGAATAGCAGAAAGGAGGAAATGAATATGCCAAGAGGAGATGGTACCGGCCCGATGGGTCGAGGAGCATTGACAGGAAGAGGTCTGGGCAGCTGCGCCGGAGCCAGCGTTCCGCTATATGGAATGGGTTATGGGCGAGGCATGGGCAGAGGAGCCGGACTAGGATATGGTTGCCGCCGAGGCGCCAGGTTCTTCTGGGACACGGCAGGCCCGCAGACTGACAGGGAATTTCTTGATACAGAAAAAGATCTGCTCCAGAAGCGGCTTGCCTGGGTCGAAGAACAACTGAAGAAGCAGGAGGGTGAGTAATCCTCACAGACAACGAGGCAACTGAAAGGCATAGCGGTTTAACTCTGTCCAAGAAAACGTCCGCATGCCCCTCGAACAGCTGTGAAAGTTGCCGCAACGACCACCGGAAATGTCGATTACTGGCTGGTCTTTTCAGTAATACACGCAAAAGCTCAGGTCGTAAAGGGTCTGAGCTGTTTGTCAGTCGAAAGAAGATTCTGAATAGATCGTTAGGTTTCAGACGCAACTGAGCTGGCCTATAATGGAGATAACATCGCGAAATTTGCGTAGAAACCGGAGAACTTGTATATGAAGTACCTGCCTGACTTACTAGGGCGTCCTCATGTCCGTCGTCCAGCGGAGGCCGGACCCTTGTCGCTTCGAGCCGTCAACGGCCAGTTGACCTTAACGGACGAGCGTGGGAGGCCGATTCAACTGCGCGGCATGAGCACACATGGCTTGCAGTGGTATGGAGAGATTATCAATCCGAATGCCTTTGCGGCTCTGGCCCGGGATTGGGAGTGCAACGTCATCCGCCTGGCCCTCTACATTGGTGAAGACGGCTTCGCTTCGCGGCCCGAGCTCAAAGCGCTCGTGTACAAGGGCATAGACCTGGCTTTGGCCAATGATCTCTATGTGATTGTGGACTGGCATGTGCTGAGCCCCGGGGATCCGAATGCTGCGATCTATAACGGTGCCGCAGACTTCTTCACCGAGCTCGCGGATCACTATCGCAGTCATCCGCAATATTTCCAGATTCTGTGGGAATTGTGCAACGAACCGAATCCCAATCCGGCGGGCGGGCCCGGGGTAAGCAATGACGCAGCCGGCTGGGAGGCGGTCAAGCGCTATGCTAAGCCTCTTATCACGGCCCTTCGAGAGCGTGGGGACAACATCATTCTTGTCGGTACGCCGAACTGGAGTCAGAGGGTGGACCTGGCTGCGGACGAACCGATTGAGGGTGAGAATATTATGTATACAGTGCATTTCTATTCGGGCACTCACCTGCCGTCTGCCGATTCCACAGACCGTACGAATGTCATGGCGAATACGCGTTATGCATTGGCCAAAGGTGTTGCGATCTTTGTGTCAGAACGGGGCACGAGCGAGGCCAGCGGCAACAACGGCCCATACCTGAAAGCGGCAGACGAATGGCTGGCATACCTCAATGCAGAGGGCATCAGCTGGTGTAACTGGTCTTTGACCACACGTGAGGAGACGTCAGGCGCATTCCGGCCGGCCACCGCAGATCTTCTTGATCCGGGCGATGGTCAGGTCTGGAAGCAAGAGCAGGTAAGTGAATCCGGTAGTTATGTGCGTGCCCGGATCAAAGGGATAGCCGCGTACGTTGCACAAGAGGGGGAGTGAAAAATGCCTAGACCGAGGAAATGGAAGAAAGTTTGCTGCCTGCCCGAAAGCACTTTGTACGGTCCGCTGGGTGAGAATTCCAGCACCGATGCCGCTATTGTCATGTCTGTCGAAGAGTACGAAACCATTCGACTTATCGACTACGAAGGACTTACACAGGAAGAGAGCGCGGAGCGGATGCAGGTAGCACGCGGTACCGTACAAAGTCTGTACCAGGAGGCTCGCAAAAAACTGGCGGAGTCCCTGGTCGATGGCAAGACGGTCAAAATCGAAGGCGGGAGCTATCAGTTCTATGATGAAGACGAAAAGGTCTACGGCTGCAGACGCTGCCGCAGACAGCGGGGCGGTCAGCCAGGATGGCCACAGAAATTGTAAGGGAGAAGAATCATGAAAGTCGCGATGCCAGTGAATGGCCAAAGCATGCAGGATGAGGTATGTGAATCTTTTGGACGCGCACCGTTTTTCCTGTTCTATGACACGGAGAGTGAAGTGCCGAATTTTGTTGATAATGTTGCTGCGAAGAGTCGCGGCGGTGCCGGTATTCAGGCGGCCCAATCGCTTGTCGACGCTGCTGCTGATGTCTTACTGACACCACGTTGCGGGGAGAATGCCGCAGAGGTTCTGGCAGCGGCCAACGTTGCTGTTTACAAAACGGAGGGTCGCTCGATCGAGGCGAATCTAGAGGCTTTTGGCAATGGTTCCCTGCCCTTGCTGCAAGAAACACATCCCGGATTCCATGGACACCAGAATGACTAATCCAAAAGTTGCGGTTTTGAGTGGAAAGGGCGGTACAGGCAAGACTTTACTGGCTGTGAATCTGGCTGAAGTTGCCGGAAGGTCGCTTTATCTGGATTGCGATGTGGAAGAGCCCAACGGCCATCTGTTTTTCAGACCGGCGGAGCTTGAAACGCAGGCAATCCAAGTAAAGATTCCGCAAATTGACGCTGACCTTTGTGATGGCTGCAAAATATGTGTGGATTTTTGCAAGTTCAACGCTTTGGCGTTTGCCGGATCGAAGTGGATTCTTTTCGAAGAAATTTGTCACTCTTGCGGAGGTTGTACACTCGTGTGCCCACAGCATGCCTTAAGTGAGCGGGATAAGACAATCGGTCAAGTACAAAACGGGATTTCGGAACAGGTCTGCGTCTACTCGGGTTTCCTCAATCCCGGTGAGGCTTCCGGCATTCCGATCATCAAAAAACTCCTGGCTGAGACCAGGACGGCAGACACGGCTGTGATCATTGATTGTCCTCCGGGAAGTGCCTGTATCGTCATGGAAAGTATCAAGGATGCGGACTATTGTTTGCTTGTGGCTGAACCGACGATTTTTGGCGCGCACAATCTGCAAATGGTACATGAATTGGTCACCTTATTTCACAAGCCTTGCGGAGTCGTTCTGAACAAGTGCCAGGCAGGTGACAATCCTTCAGAACGTTATTGTGTAGAGCACGACCTGCCAATTGTGGGAAGGATAGATTTTGACCCGGTGTTGGGCAGGCTGAATTCGGACGGTAAGATAGCCGCGAGGGTGAGCGGAACGTATAACCAAAGGTTCTCCGTGATTTG
Organism: Clostridiaceae bacterium; assembly: GCA_012514965.1. Lineage (GTDB taxonomy): Bacteria > Bacillota > Clostridia > Saccharofermentanales > Fastidiosipilaceae > JAAYZH01. The sequence goes on from JAAYZH010000145.1 coordinate 3,601, forward strand.
GCAGACGATTTTGGAGGAGACGCAGCTTGAAACAGCTATTAATTCTTAGCGGCAAAGGCGGAACGGGCAAAACTACAGTAGCAGGCGCTTTTATCAGACTGGCAGAGGCCAGAGCCTTCGCAGACTGTGATGTAGACGCGCCTAATTTGCACTTAATTATGCAACAGGGAAGCGAACCCCGGCGATCGGACTACCATGGTTTACCAAAGGCCGTAATCGATCCTGACATATGCATTCAGTGCGACCTATGTCGCCAGCACTGCCGATTTAGCGCAATTACTGTGGACGAACACTATTTCGTAGACCCCTTTGCCTGTGAAGGCTGTTCTGTATGCAAAGAAGTGTGTCCTGTCGACGCAATTCAACTGGTTCCGTCGGTCGATGGTGAATTACGACTTTATCAGAACGTAGACAGCGTTTTTTCGACTGCGCAGCTGAAGATGGGCAGCGGAACATCCGGGATGCTGGTCAGCGAGGTCAAAAAACAGCTGCGGACAGCAGGCGTACCGGCTGAACTTGCGATCATCGATGGTTCGCCCGGAATTGGTTGCCCGGTCATTGCTTCCGTAAGCGGTGTGGATATGGTTTTGCTGGTCGCGGAACCATCCATTTCGGGCGTCAGTGACCTGGAACGTGTATATAAGACTGTTCGTTCGTTTCAGGTTCCGGCTGCAGTGTGCATTAATAAGGCAGATACGAACTCGGAGCAGGCAGAAAGAATCAAGGACTTTTGTCTGCAGGAGGGGATTGAGCTGGCAGGGAGCATTCCTTTTGACCCCCAGGCTGTAGCCGCCATCAACGCCGGTTTGACGATTGCGGAGGTGGACTGTCCGTCCGGACAGGCGGTCAAGAAGATTTTCGAACGGACCATGCAATTTCTCGATGAGCTAGATAATGAGGATGCCCGATGATTATTAAAGTACTGGCGGAGAATACAGCGATTCGCGAAGAGTTTGGTGCTGAGCATGGTTTGAGTTTTTCGATCGAAACATCGATGCACAAGCTCTTGTTCGATATGGGAGCCAGCAGTCTTTTTGCTGAGAATGCCAAGCGCTTAGACGTAGATCTGGCAGAAGTAGATCTTGCGATCTTGTCCCATGGGCATTATGACCACGGAGGAGGCTTGCGCACGTTTTTGGAACACAACCAACGTGCTCCGGTGTATGTGCACCGCGAAGCTTTTGGCTGGCACTACTCTCAACGCGAGAATGGCGAATTGAAGTACATTGGCCTTGATCAGTCTTTGGCAGATAACCCTCGTTTGGCCTTCGTAGGAGAGCATATTGTACTCGATGAAGAACTGGAGCTGTTTGCAGGGGTCAAAGGCGAACGGCTGCTGCCGACCGGA
>JAAYZH010000146.1 GCA_012514965.1 Clostridiaceae bacterium
ATCGAAAGCTCAAAACTGCTGGAAGCAGCTAAGACAAAGCTAAAAATCACAGGCGGAGACTACCTAATTCGAACAGAAATATCTACGAAGCCAAACCAGTTTGACGTAATTGCTGAGGGCCCTGACAAGGATTTGGTCGTTGAATTAGTTAATGAGGTGACTGCGCAAGGGCGTGCTGCCGTTACCGGTGCACTGACAATGCAGTCAAACGCAATTGCAGAGGCAGGGAGACTGTTTGGCACTCCAGTCAAAATCTCGAAATCAATTAATGTCCTAATGAATTTAATATTGGGAGCTATTCTTGGGGGAATGCTTGGTGTATTCGTTGTCTTTGTGGTTCTTTACTTGGGTGGAAAAGTCCACAGTGAAGACGAAGTGGAATCGATCTTAGGGGTTAAAGTACTAGGCAGTCTCCCCTTACAGGTAGAGGAAGCAAAATATGCTAAATTTATTGAGGTAAGGTAGGGAAAATCATGCAGAAACGATCACTTAAAGAAATATTTGCTAAAGAAACATCGCAGCCAGATGAAAATGAACTTTTTCGCGGCTTGCGAACACGAATACGTTTATCGGCGCCTGAGGCAAAAGTGCTACTCATCGTCAGCAGTGATGAAGGCGATGGCAAAACTGAAATGAGTATCAAGCTCGCTCATTCGTTTGCGGCAGCTGGTAAAAAAGTTCTTTTGGTAGATGGTAATATGCGCAAAGGAGATCTCAAGGATCGCCTTTCATGTGAGACGTCAGCAGCTGGTTTTGAAAAGGTTCTTCTCGGCGAAGCAGATGTTCATGATGCAATTGTTCCTCTCGAAACACGGAATCTGTATATCCTTCCGATTCAGGAGCCTCTGGTCGCCTCTACAGAGATACTCGAAATGTGTACTTTAGAAGATGTCTTTGGCCCATTACGGGAAATTTTCGATTATGTCATAATCGATAGTCTCTCCCTTTCCTTAGGAATGGACGCTTATTTACTTGGCAAAATCAGCGATGGTGCTTTATTTGTTACAGTAGAAAACCATACCCGAAGCGTCAAGTTGCGGGAACATCGTGAGCGGCTCGACGAAGCGGAAATTCCTCTCCTCGGCGCAATTATGTACAAAAAATAAGGACCCACATACATGTATTGGCAAGTCTTAGGTAATGGTGATCTATTTCAAGTAATTACTTGATATTGTAAAGGACGTTTTCGTCCTTTTTTATTACAAAGGAGCCCCCATGCAAACCAAAGCCCTCGTCCTCAACGCCCCGCGCGACCTGACCATCCAGGAGGTCGCGCTCCCGCCGCTCACCGGCAAGGATGTCCTGATCCGCGTCAAGGCTTGCGGAGTCTGCGGCACCGACCTGCACCTCTTTCATGGTGACCAGGGTGCCTTCGAGAGCAGCTACCCCCTGATCATGGGCCACGAAATGGCTGGTGAGATCGTCGAGGTAGGCTGTGAGGTACACACGCTCGCCCCGGGTGACCACGTCGCTGTGGATCCGAACATCTACTGCGGCACTTGCGCGCCCTGCCGCCGCGGCGACGTGCACTACTGTGAGAACATGATCGGCATTGGTACCACCGAGCGCGGCGGTTTTGCGGAGTACTGCATTGTGCCGGAGCGGGCCGCCTACCTGGTGCCGCGTGACCTGCCTTTCGAGTATGCTGCTATGATGGAGCCCATTTCCTGCTGCTTGCACGGCCTGGACCGCAGTGCTGTCCGTCCGGGTGACACGCTCGTGCTGGTTGGCTTTGGGGCCATCGGCCAGATCATGTTTCAGCTCGGCGAGCTGGCCGGGGCCGCCCGCATCATTGTGGTCGAGCCGGTTGCGGGCAAGCGCGAGAAGGCACGGGCGCTGGGTGCGTATTTGGCCGTCGATCCTGTGGGCGGTGATTTGGCCAAAACCCTGCACGACCACGGCGTGACCCACATCAATTCCGTGATTGAGTGCGTGGGCCGCAAGGATACGATGGAGCTGGCGATTCGCCTCGCCACGCCGCGCGCCACGGTGATGCTGTTCGGGCTGACCCCGCCGGGTACGAAGCTCGAGGTGCTGGCCTTCGAGGACATCTTCAAGAAGGAGCTGACGATTACCGGCTCGTACATCAACCCCCTGGTGGCTGAGCGCGTGATCGCGCTGATGGCGTCCGGGCGCCTGGACATGTCGAAGATCGTGACGGACCGCGTGCCGCTGGAGCGGGGCGTGGAGGTCTTCACGGACCCCGCATACCGGACCCTGGGCAAAGTCGTGATCGGCGATTTCCCGTAGGGGAGAGCCGGTCGGCCGCCGCTGCGGATACCGATAGAAGTAGGAGAGCCTCCACCCTGGATCAGGGTGGAGGCTCTCCTTGATGGTGTGATCGCGCTGCCGGGGCGGTGCGGCGCGGGGCCTAGAACTTCAGCTTACGCAGGTCGTCCTTCATGCGCTCGATGTCGGTGAGCCAGTCCTCGATGTCATGCTCGTGCTCGAGCTCGTCATTCAAGATCGTGACAGCCATCTGGTAGGTGGAGAAGTCCTTGCCGTTCGTGAAGGCGGCCAGCTTTTGGTAGCGCTCAATGGCGCAACGTTCGCCGCTCAGGTTTTGCTCAAGAATAGCCTCAATGTAGGGGTCGGTCGGCTCTTCGTAAGCGCATTTGGAGAATTTTGGCCAAAGCGAAGGATTCAGCAGCGGCGTGCCACCCAGCTGGACGATACGATTGGCGACCAGTTCCGCGTGACCAAGCTCCTCCGTGGCGTGGAGCAACAGCTCGGGCTCGACTTCGCTACGCATCGGGCCTTCCATGACGCGTGCGCCGACCCAATACTGGTAGTAGGCCAGCCACTC
>JAAYZH010000147.1 GCA_012514965.1 Clostridiaceae bacterium
CGATTTTGGCCACTCGACCACGATTTTGGCCACTCGACCGCGAATTTGGCCACTCGACCGCCGGAAGTTGTCAAGATAGTTGTCGCAAATCCTGTATGTCATCATTTTGTTTGTTGGCCAACCGGCCCCGAATCCGGCCCAAAAAGGCGACTGTACGACCCCGCCTATTCAGCCTGGAAAGTCAGATTGATTTTGCCGTTCACCGTGCTGAGGGAAATGCTCCTGCCACCGCTGCCTTGCTGGTCTGCCACATTGCTGCTGCCATTGACTGTCGATGTCTGGATGTCAAATTCCTCAAGCGCTCCGATAACGCGGATCTCTATGGAACCGTTGACCGTTTTGGCCTCAAGTTGCATGGCAAATGATACACCGTCGAGCTCCAGACTGCCATTCGTAGACTCAAGCTCCACGCTGCCGGTCGATTGGATGTCGCTGCCGACGACTTTGCCATTGAGCGTACCGAGCGAAATGTTCTGGGCCTTGATTGAGTCGATTGCGAGGGAACCATTGCTGACATCGATGTCCAGCAGGCCAAAACTCTGCTTACCCAAGGTGACCTTGCTGTTCAGGGCGGAGACTTCGAGGTCCCCGCCGTAGTCGGCAGGCAAGGCTATGGTCAGGGGCGGTCGACGTTCGAACAGGGTAAAGTGCAGAGAGCCAAAGGCTGGCTGTGTCTGTTTGGTGACGGAGAGGCTGCCGTCCGGATCTTCGGCGATGCGGTAGCGCTCGCGTGAATTTTCGAAGTAGGTGACTTCGACGCGGTCGCTGTCGGAGACCTGGAAGCGAATGTCGCTGCTGCCTTCTATGATCTTGACTGCCTGAACGGGGTTGCTGGAGCTATAGTGCTTCTCAACGTACTCCGTCTGAAAGGTAAACTGTTTCTCGCCCAGTCGGGCCAGAGCCAGGCCGCCAAAAACTGCGGCGGCCGACAGGACAAGAAGACCCGCGACAACGAGTGCGATCTGGAATTTCTTCATACTCTTACCACTTTCAGCTTCTGCGGAACAGCCTGGCTGGGGAGAGAGTGAAGTTGTGGGCTCTGACGATGGTAGACTTGCTGCTTTATTTCAGCGCGATTGCTTCGATCTCCAGCATGGCGTCCTTGGGCAGACGCGCTACCTCGACGGCAGAGCGTGCCGGGTATGTGCCTTCGGTGAAAAATTCCGCACAGGCGGCATTCATTTCTGCGAAGGTGTTCATGTCTTTGAGAAAGACTGTGGTTTTGACCACTTTATCCATGGAGCTGCCGGCCGCCTCCAAAATTGCCTGGATATTACGGAGGCTCTGGCGTGCCTGGTCTGCGACTGCTACCGGCATGGTGCCGGTGGCCGGATCCAGGGGCAGCTGGCCGGATGTGTAGACTGGATCACCAATGATAATCGCCTGCGAATAGGGGCCAATGGCTGCGGGGGCTTTGTCTGTCTGAACGATTTGTTTCTGCATGGCTTACTCCTCTATAGCGTTTTCGTACGCCTCGTACGCGATGTTTTACTAATTGAGATTATGCCTCCGCTTGGACCTTGTCAAATTACTAAAGGCATAAAAAGAGGCCCAGGCGAAAGCGCCTGGACCCATCCAGTGTGTACTGCTTGTAATTAGTGTGTCATTTCATAGAAATAGGCGCCGGAAGGATAGACTTGCACATCTGCAAAGTCGTTGGCCTGCAGGATTTTGGCCGCGTTGTAGGCGCGCACGCCGAGGGCGCACATGACCACATAGGCTTTGGCCTTATCGAGCTCACCCAGGCGCTCGCGCAAGCTGCCCAGGGGAATGTTGATGGCTCCGGGGATGCTGTACTCGGCAACTTCCTCGGGCTCACGCACGTCGAGGACGGCAAGCTCGGGCTGTTTCTCAAGGGCGTCCCATTCGGATAAACGCAGGTAACCATTGAGCATGTTCTCAGCGGTGAAACCGGCCATGTTGACGGGGTCTTTGGCCGAAGAGTACGGCGGCGCATAGGCCAGATCCAGTTCCGTGAGGTCCTGGATGCCGGCGCCGTGACGAATCGCCACTGCCAGTGTGTCAATGCGCTTGTCGACCATGTCATACCCCACGATCTGGGCGCCGAAGATCTTCTTGCCATCCGGACTGAAGGTCAGTTTAATCGTCAGAGGGGCGGCGCCCGGGTAGTAGCCGGCGTGCGAGTTCTGCGTGATGATCAGTGTCTTGTAGTCCTTATCCTTGACCATGCCACGGCGTTGCAAGGCTTTCTCGTTATGACCGGTACCGGCGGCTGTAAGGTCGAAGACCTTGGCTACCGCGCTGCCCTGAGAACCTTTGTAGCGTGTATTTCCGCCGGCAATATTGTCAGCGGCAATACGGCCTTGCTTGTTGGCCGGACCGGCCAGTGGGATCATGGTACGGCTCTTGTCGATGAAATCTTCCACTTCGATGACATCGCCTACGGCGTAGATGTCGGGGTCTGAGGTCTGCATGCGGCCATTGACGACGATACCGCCACGGGCGTTGAGTTCAAGGCCGGCTGCTTTGGCCAAAGCACTGTTGGGACGCACGCCTATGGACAGGATGACCAGATCTGCAACCAGTGGCTCACCGGCGGTCAAGTTTACCTGCACGCTGCCGTCCTTGTCTTCGAAAGAAGAGCTGCCGACTCCCAGGTAGAGGTCGACGCCGTTCTGCTTCAAGTTGTAATGGAGCATTTGGGACATTTCATAGTCGAGCGGTGCCATTACCTGATTCTGCATTTCGACAATGGAAACTTTGAGGCCGAGCGCATGCAGGTTCTCAGCCATTTCGAGACCGATAAAGCCGCCGCCGATAACGACTGCCGATTTTGCCTGGGTACGTTTGAGCGTCTCGATCACACGGTCCGTATCCGGTACGGTCCAGAGGGTCATGACATTGGGATGGTCGATGCCGGTCATCGGAGGGACCAGAGGGTTCGAGCCCGTCGAAATGACAAGCTTGTCATAGGTCTCGCTATAGGTCTCACCGGTCTGCACCCGCTTAATCGTCACGGTTTTCGCTGCGGGATCAAGTGCGATCACTTCATTATTGACCCTGACATCGATGCCAAAGCGTTCGTGCATCAGTTCCGGGGAATAAAGCAAAAGCTCATCCCTGTCCTTGATCACTTCTCCGACATGATAAGGCAGGCCGCAGTTCGCATACGAGATGTAGGGGCCGCGCTCGAGCATTACGATCTCCGCGTCTTCATCCAGTCTGCGCAGACGCGCTGCGCAAGAAGCACCGCCTGCAACTCCGCCGATTATCACTACTTTTTGTCCCATGCAATTTCTCCTCTTAACTCCGCCTGCAAGTCGTGTAAGCCTTGCAAACGTATATTGACTTCCATTAATTCTTTGTAAATCATAAACCTCAAAATTTGTCAGCCTGTGTCAAATGAAACCATTTTGCCATCTTTTTTGCAGAGCAAAGGGTAAGCGCCAGGCCAAACTACTCATTTGCACGATTTTACTCTACACTGTGAGGAGATTTTTCTGGAGGTCTGGCTGATGAGCAAGCATACATACACACCGGTTCGTTCGATCAGTTATGTGGGTATTTGCCTTGCCTTGCTCGTGATTTGTTCGAAGATCGCAATCCCGACGCCGGCCATCCAATTTACCTTGCAGACGCTCGCGGTATCGTTTATCGCCCTCTTCCTGGGCCCCCGGCTCGGGCCGCTCACGCAGACGCTTTTTTTATTGATCGGTTTGGCCGGCGTGCCGGTATTCGCCGGCGGCGGCGGGCTGGGCTATGTCTTTCGTCCCTCCTTTGGCTACCTGCTTGCCTTTATCCCTGCCTCTTTCCTGATTGGAAAGGTCCTCCGAATACAGCTGCAGCGCCCGGTGAAGGCCTATAACTCCAAGCGTGTCTTCCGCGCCGCGATGCTCGCCAGCATCACCGGCCTGGTCGTTATTTATCTCCTGGGCACAGCCTATTTCTATGTCCTGGGCAACGTCTACCTTGGTCTTGGGGCTAAGCCCTGGACCTGGTTCGCTGTCAGCGGCGCGCTGCTCTTCCTGCCCACAGATCTTCTGAGTATGGGAATCGCGAGTTTCATCGTGTCGACCATCAAGCCCTTGCGTCCGGCCTGGCTCAAGGATTCGACCCCGACCGTCGTGAAGTCCGCAGGCTTTTCAGGTAATCCTTCATCTCAGGACTGATCCTTCTGCTCTCCACCGCCTTCTGGATCGTCTTGTTGTGTGTCCATTTGGCTAATCTGCCCGTTTCTAGATAGGGTAAGGCAGCATCGGCTTGTTTGGCCAAAGCAGTCGCGAAATACCAGGCTACCATCATCCGCACATAGTATTCATCCGATTCCACTGCGGCAGCCAGGGCCAAATGCTCCGGACGGAAGTGCTCACCCAGATAATTGCTCATGAGAACACCGAGCGCGTAACGCTGCGTGTAGGGCTCAGGAGATCGCAGCCACACTCTGATCCTGCCCTCCACTGCGCCAGGATCTGTCGCAAATACCGCCGGCTTCCCCGAATCACAAACTGCCCAGTTGTCAATATATGGCAGAAAGGTCTCTACCTGTTGCAACGCTTGATCCAGTTCAGCGGTCTTGCTGATAAATACCGAATGAAGAAGGTTCTCCTCATAGTAGTAATGTGGCAGCAGCTCCAGGAAGGCAGCCGCTCCGTCTGTATTTTCGCGCAAATAGATGCGGGCCAGCTCAGCCAAGGAAGGGCTTCGCACTCCGATAATCCGAGCCGGGTCGAGGGTGGGAATCAACTTCGCGACGAAATCCTTGTATCCCCGATCCTGTCTCTCCAAGAGCTGCTCAAGCAAAGTCTTTTCCATTACGCCTCCTCATTGCCGGCTGCCGGTTGCAGCAATTTCTTATAGGTGCGGTCAATCGCGAGTGCCCCCAGCGGCGCAGTCAAGAGAATCGCTGTCACGGCTACAGTCAGAACAAGCGGACCCGACGGCAGTCCCATGGCCAAAGGAATACCCCCGATCGCGGCCTGAACGGTCGCTTTGGGCACATAGGCCAAGGCGCAAAACAAACGTTCTTTCGTCGTCAGCGTGGTTTTGGCCACACAGATCGCGACACCAACCATGCGGAACAAGAGTACCGCGAGAATCAGCAAGATCACAGGGCCTCCCGCTGCCGCAGCATAGCGGACATCGACAGCCGCGCCGACCAGGACGAAGAGAATCACCTCCGCCGTGACCCAGAGCTTCTCGTAACGCAGCGAGAGTCGCTTGGCCAGAACGGGGTAGTCCCTAAGCATCGTCACGCCGAGCGTCATCACAGCCAACAGCGCGGAAATCGCCACATAATCAGCGAGCTGTTTCTGCAGTTCCAGCAGCAGAAAGGCCACACACAAAAGCAAGATAATTTTGACCGAATCACGCATATGAAAACGTTTAAAGAATCGCGAAAGCAGCAAGCCGACACCGATCCCCAGTACAATACCCAGAACAATCGACACCGGAATCGAGGCAAACTGGGCCAGCGAGACTTGTCTGCCGTCCGCCATCGCCGCGAAAACAGTAAATAAAACAATGACAAAAATATCATCCACGGAAGCCCCTGCCATAATCATCTGGGGGATCGACTGATCGGTTCCGTAGCCCGTATCCATCAGCTTGAGCATGCGCGGAACAATCACCGCGGGTGAAACCGCGGCCAGCACGGCACCCATCAGCGACGCCTCGAGCAGAGAAATCCCCAGCAAACGAGGCGCGAAGAACAGCATCGCCAAGATCTCCAGACTCGCCGGAACGAAACTCAGCAGAATCGCCGGCCGCCCTACCCGCTTAAGCTCTTGCAGATTCAAGGACAAGCCCGCGCGCGTCAGAATGATAATTAAGGCAATCTGACGCAGATCCGCAGACACCGCAAGCAGCGACCCGTCTATCAGATTGAGTACATAAGGCCCCAGAACGATTCCGGTCAGGAGCATGCCCAGGAGTGCCGGCAGACGCAACCTGATAAAGATATGTCCAAAGAACAAACCCAGTAGAAATATCAGGGCCAAACTAGTCAGCATACTCGCTCTCCCCTCCTGCCGCAGCAGGCTCGTTCCTGTCTAGAGTGCAATCGCGCCGGCTTCCAAACGGCCCTTGAGCTCGAGGACTTTCGACTCAATGATATCTATCACCTTGTGGAACTCTTCATCCGTCTTGCCGCTGGGATCATCCAGGCCCCAATCCTCGCGAAACTTGCAAGGCAAGTAAGGGCACTCCACATTGCAGCCCATTGTGATCACCACATCCACTTCAGGAATAGCCGCCAGCAGCTTAGACCGTTGCGAAACTTCCATATCAATTCCGAACCGTTCCTTCATCAGACGAACCGCATCCTGATTGATGCGCTGCTTCGTCTCGGTCCCAGCTGAATAGCTCTCAAAACTATCAGCGGCCAAATGCTTGCCAAGGGCTTCAGCAATCTGGCTGCGACAGGAGTTGTGAACACAAACAAAAGCAACTTTAGGCAGCATAAGGCTCTCCTTCTGGACGCACTGCGAACCTGTCAGACTCTGCGTGCGTAAATCTCGAATTAACTATACCAAAAAGCTCCCCGGGATATCTCAACTTGTTGCTGATATGCTAAACTCATAAATAGCTATCTGCCATGGGAGGTACCGAAATGGCCGGATCCCCGAATCAGAAACTAAAACTCCTCTATTTGATGAAGATTTTGCTCGAGCACAGCGACGAAGAGCACCCCCTCAGCATGCAGGACATGATTGAAGCTCTGGCGACCCACGGCATTTCCGCAGAGCGCAAATCAATCTACAGCGACCTCGAACTCCTGCGCAGCTTTGGCCTCGATATCGAACTCAAGCAGAGCAAAACCTTTGGCTACTACGTCGCCAGCCGCAACTTCGAGCTGCCTGAGCTCAAACTTCTCGGCGACGCTGTTCAGTCATCCAGGCTGATTACGCAGAAAAAGAGCGAAGAACTCCTGCGTAAGCTGGCCGATCTGACCAGTACTCACCAGGCCAAACGCCTGCATCGCCAGGTATACATCGCCGACCGCCCCAAAAATCTCAACGAAAGCGTGTACTACAGTATCGACGCGATCAACGACGCCATTAACAGCAAGCGGCAGATCTGCTTCAAATATTTTGACTACGATGTAAATAAGAAGCGAGTCTATCGCGGCGGCGGCAAGATCTATCAGCAAACACCGCTGGCCCTCTGCTGGGCTGATGATAACTATTACCTCATCTCCTACAACGCAAATTACGACAGCCTCAACCACTATCGAGTCGACCGGATCAGCAAGGTCGAAATCAGTGACGAACCTGCCGCCGAAATCGCTCAGGACTCGTTCAATGTCGCCGAGCACGCGAAAAAAGTCTTCGGCATGTTCAGCGGTGAGCTGGTCAATGCCGAGCTCGTGTTCGACCGCAACCTCGTAAACATCGTGATCGATCGTTTTGGCAAAGACGTATATCTGATACCCGAAGGCGAGCGTTTCCGAATTCACGCGGAAGTCTCAATCAACCCGGTCTTCTTGAGCTGGATGTTCCAATTTGGCCGCCAGGCCGAGATCCGCGGACCGGAGCGTCTGCGCGAGGCAATGGCGCAGCTATTGCGTGAGAATAGCCAAATGTACGACACCTGAGCACCGGCGCCGGTGGGTGGCTGTGGCTGTGGGCGGCCGGGTTTTTTTGAGTTTGCGGCTGAGTGGCCGGGTGGCTGGGTGGCTGGGTGGCTGGGTGGCCAGGCGGCCGAGTGGACAAATTTGACGTTTATCGGAGCTGCGAGGGAGCCCACTGAAAAAGTCGCTTGAGTGGCAACATTTGCTGCTGTACGTCTCCACCGCACGAATACCAGCGAAAGTTGCCACAAACGCCCCCGGAAATGGCAACATTTGCTGCTGTACGTCTCCACCGCACGAATACCAGCGAAAGTTGCCACTTCCACCCTCAAAGTTGTCATGTTTAACTGGACTTTTTCAGTGGCCTCGCCCCGGGCACACACTTTCGCAAATTTTGTCCAGATC
>JAAYZH010000148.1 GCA_012514965.1 Clostridiaceae bacterium
GCGGGATAGAGCAGATCCTTGCGATAGCGAAGTTCAGCTGCGCGCGATAATTTGCCCATAAAGGTCAAGTCCAGAGGTCCGGAGAGATGGTAGATGTCTTCTTCGGCCACATGCGTCAGTTCGATTAGGGTATTGAGCAGCTTGGGGCTGACATCCTCGCGAACAGAGAGATTGATGACCTCCCCCCATTGACGCTGCCGCAGCTGCTTCTCGATTTCTGTCAGGAGGTCGGGCGTATCTTCTTCGTCGAAATCCATTACCGCGTTGCGGATTATCCTATACATGCAACGCGCCATAATGCGCAGACCGTGAAAGACTTCACCCAGGTAGGCGTTGATCAGCTCTTCCAGAAGAATGTAGCAGTGGGTGCCGCGTTCTTCCAGGCCGTTGACTTTGCTGAATTGTTCGACGGGAAGTTTAACCAGGCGCGGCAGGCCGCTGGGAATCTGGACGGTGGCGAAATGTAGTTCGTTGTCTTCCTCGTCATCTCGTTCGAGCAGGACGGCAATGTTCTGACTGCGGTTTGGGATCAGAGGAAAGGGGCGGCCCTGATCTACGGCCATAGGGGTCAGGATCGGGTAGAGTGTGGTCCGGAAGTAGCTGTGGGCAAAGGAGATCTGCTCGGAGACCAGCCTGTGCCTGGGCAGGATGAAGATGCCTTCTTTCTCCAGACGCGGCAACAGTTGACGGTTGTAGGTGTTGTATTGTTTTTGGGCAAATTTATGCATACGTTCGCTGATTTTTTCGAGCTGATCAGCTGCCGTCAGACCTGAAACTTCCCGGGTGAAATCCCTGGCTTTGATCTGATCTTTGAGTGAAGCGATGCGGACCATGATGAACTCGTCCAGATTGCTCTGGCTAATGGCCAAAAAGCTCAAGCGTTCCAGTAATGGGGTCTCGGAATCCCGGGCCTCCTGCAGTACTCTCTCGTTAAAATCCAGCCAGCTGAGTTCACGGTTAATAAAGCGATCGTAAGAAGCGATGGCCAGTGTTTTTGCGTCATTTTTTTGTTTGCCGTTCTCTTTGTCACCTTTTGCCATGTGTTGTCTCCGTTATTCCTTGCTCGAGTCTGTCACCAGCAACCGGACCTGCAAGCCAAACAGTTCGTTCATCAGCCTGGCTCGTTCGCTGACGGCCCAGCCTTCGAGTGTCCAGTCGGCTTCGCTCTCGATTTGCAAGGTCAGTGTGCGTTTTTTCAGAACTGCTTTCAGATGTTTGATTTTCGCCTCGCGCGCGATCTCCAGCGCGTCGACCAGGCGCAGTATCCCGGTGATTTGCAAAACCGTAAGTCTGTGATTGTAAGAGTGGTAGTTTAACCCCGGATCGACAGGTACGTCGTTGCCCGGCAGAAAACGGATACTCGACGAAATGATCTCTGTTTCTCGATCGGACAGTCCGACAAATTCTGAATGCTGGATAATTTCTGCTGAATATACCGCGTAATTAACCGTATGAATAAACTTGCCGATTTCGGAAAGCCACACGGCAGTCTTAAGCAAAATAATGAAACGTTCATTCAAGAAGTATTTTTTGCCCAAAGCCTTCGCGATCACAGCCGCATCGCGCTCTTTGGCCTCGAGGTGCGTCAGTTTGCCGCCAAAACGCAGCGCCATCATACGAGCAGAAGACAACAGGTCCGCGTCGTGATCGTGAGCAGGGCGAAAATGGAAGGCCGTTTTCGCCATATCCATGAGCAGCCCCTGCCCCAGCTGCATGGCTGGAATGTAGAGCCCCGCTACCTTGTATTGCTTGAGGAAACGATAAATAATCATGGCAGCCGGCAGGAGAATCTCTGCGACGTCAGCAGGCATGCCGTGATGAAGCGTCAGGTCAAGCGGTGTCACGCGCAGCAAACGCTCGTAGAGAGCTTCAAGGGCAGTTGCACTGAGGTAGGTATCGTCTGCTTCAAGCAGGCCTGCAAAGACGCGCAGATAGCCCAGATCATTGCCGACAGCAATCAGCGCGGGAGGGCTGTTGTTGTATGAATCGTAGAGCTCGAGCGCATCGAGCTGGCTGCCAATGTATTCATTCATGACTTGAGAGAAATCACCGGAACGAGCTTGCAGTTGCGAGAAAAGCTCGCTGACCCTGAGGTAACCCAGCTTGACGTTTTGTGACATCAGGCGGCGCCCGTCCGCATAGGAAGAGATCTGTATGCTGCCGGCGCCGAGGTCGAGTATGATCGCGCTTTGTTTAACTACTTCACGATACTCGCTGAAAGTCTCGGACAAGACCAGGTTGTGGAAGTAACGTTCTTCCGAATTGCTCAGAACCTCACATTCCATTCCGGTCAGCTGACTGATGCGCGCCAGGACAAAGTCGCGGTTCAGTGCTTCACGCACAGCCGACGTGGCCACCACGCGGTACTCCTTGACCTGGTATTCTGTGAGTTTTTGCTTAAAGAGCAGGAGCTGATTGCACAAGCGGCTCATGCTGCTCTCGGAAATGATCTGATTGTTGTATGTGTCTACTCCTAGTGACAAGGTGGCGCGCAGTGTCTCAATGATACGCGGCCTGCCATCCGGTCCTTCTTCGGCGATCATCATCTTGGGTGCGTTTGAACCGATATCAATAGCGGCGATGCGTTTCTTGCTCATAGTAGCGCTCCCTTTCGTCTTCCATGTACTCGATCAGGGCGGCCAAAAGCCGCGCGGAAGTCTTGACATCCAGTTCTTCCGGAGTGAATTCCATATCGGAATAGCGGAGGTACAGGCGGTGACGCGTTGCAAATAAGTCGGCGAAAGTCTGTCCGGGGGCCAGGATCACGCCGCGGGCGGGGTTGAGATTGACTCTTTGCTCAATCTTTTCGAGCGGAACCTTAATATAAATAATCGGTCCGAGTTTCTGGAGATGACGCATTGCCCTGGCACTGTAAACCACGCTGCCGCCTGTCGCGATTATCGTTTCCTCAGGGAGTACTGAACGAACCGCTGCTTCCTCAGCCCGCACGAAGCCTTCAAAATCAGTCTGTTTCGCCAGTTCAGCGGTCGAAGCTGTGCCGGTCAGTCTACCCAGAACTTCATCGGTATCCACAAAATCACGTTCCAAAAGCCGGGCAGTCAGCCTACCCAACGTGCTCTTGCCCGAGCTCGGCATGCCGATCAGCGTGATATTGCTGCCTCTCCGCCGCGGAAATGCGTAATGCTTCATCTGTTTCGCCATGTTCTGTACACCCTTCGCTAAGCTTGCCTTATTTTAGCATGAGGTCACCCTATTCCAAGTAATGTGGGGAAAATAAACTCCGTTTCCGTTCAAAGAACGTCTCGCCTCCGTCCAAATAAGCACGCAGTGATTTTGGCGCTCCGAGCCTGACGGCTTGCTTGCCCTTGACCCGTTTTGATACCGCCGGACTGCCAAAGCTGACGATCGAGCAGCGGTCACTCATCATCATGACATTGTAGATGGTTTCCGCACCCGGGCGGGCAAAAGACACGTTCTCAAGGCCGCCCAGGGCATAGTGCTGGCGATAGAGATAATAGGGACGGTAGCCCCTGCTCCGGAGCAGTTCCTGGGCACGTTGCAGACCGGCTGCCAAAGCCGGCTGGGGCAGCGCGCGCCAATCCGCGGTTCCTGTCTGAACAGAATTGCTCTGCTCTGAGCCGCGCTTCATAGCCAGTGTGTGGAGGGTAATCGCCTCAGGGGCAAGGTCCAGGACCTCTCTCGTGCTGTTCAGCAGATCTTCTGCTCCCTCACCGGGCAGTCCGGCGATCAGGTCCATGTTGACGATATCCTGCCCATTTCTTCGCGCAGAGGCATACACCTGCTGAAATTGACCGGGAGCGGTTCGACGGCCTATCCTCCCCTGTGTCACCTCCGACATCGTCTGCGGATTCAGGCAAATTCTCTTTATTCCGGCGTTGCAAAGAGCCTGCAGCTTCGCCTCGGTCACGACATCTGCGCGGCCGGCTTCAACAGTCCACTCACAGTTTGCGGCAGCCGGCAGGCGGCGGATAATCTGCAGCAGCCTCCGGAACTGCCCGTCGTCAAGCGCGGCCGGAGTACCGCCGCCGACATAAACCGCCATGAGACTTCCGAGTTCTGTTTCGCTTTGCCAGTGCAGATAATCCTCAACTTCGGCTTCAAGACGGTCCAGGTAAGCATCTCCCAGGCGAGCAGCGCTGCCAATACCCTCTTGTGTCGTAAAGGAGCAGTACGAGCAGCGGGTCGGGCAAAAAGGCACGCCCACATACACTGCGTAGGCATCAGGCGGGAGAGTCTGGAGAATCTCCTCTTCTGCAGCTGCCGCAGCCACAGCTAGCTCGGCTTTGGCCTTGGAGACGTTATAGTCCTGACGCAAGGCAAGCTCCACCTGTTCTGCTGAGAGTCCGCCGTTGAGCAGCTCGCCCGCAACATACGTGGGGCGGATACCGGTAAGTGAACCCCAGGGCCACTCGATGCCGGTGATTCCGGACAAGGCCCTGTACAGCTGACGCTTGATCTGGCGGCGGGGATCGGTCTCGCGGGGAGCTTCCTCCACTACCGAATCAATTGTGAGGAGGCCTTGATCGTCCTTACATAGCCTAAGAACAGAAGCTTTTTCACCTGTCAAGCAGCTGAGCAGGATCACATCCGTGCTGTTTGAGCGCGTCTTCCAGCCATTCAAGGTCTTCCCCTCGAAACGGTTCACGCTAGCCTCGGCAGGGCCGCAGAAGAGCTCCAGGAGGGCTTTCAGGCCGCTGCCATGCTTGTGGCCGTTGTACAGAACCTCAAGCATTAATCCAGACCGCCTTGCTCTGCATAATAGGCAATGATCAGGTCGACAACACGGCCGTAGCTTTTGACGCCATCTTCTTGCTTGTTCGCGATAAGATAAGAATTGTTGACACTGCTGGATACTTCCTGGACCGGACCTTCAAACTTTGTCCAGTAGTCATTGCGAGCAGCCAGATCGGCTTTGGCCAAAGGGTCGAGCGAGGCATAGATCTCGGCATGCAGCTCAGCAGACGCCCCGTACAAGGCGTTGTTCAGGTGGGTAAAACCCATCAGCCAGGAGGCATAACGCATCTCCGGATCCTCGTGCAAAATCCCGCAGTAAAAGGCCAGGAAATTGGCTTCATCCTCCCGGGCTATCCCGTAAGAATGGGCGACTTCATGAAGAGCCGTGAACATCATCTCGTCCGGTCGGGTGTCGATATTCACGCTGGATTCAACCAAGAATGGCACATAAATGCCTGTAATGCCTGTGTAAGACCAAAACCGAGACAAGCTGACGGGCTTGGTCAGAACCGCCCCATGATGGAAGTGATCCGTCAGGAATTGATTGCCGCCTGCCTCGCTGCGAGCCTTGTAGGCATCATCGGCCAGACTGAGAATCTCCTGTGTTGTAAGAGAAGGCTCGAACAGACCACTCTCATCTCTCGGCATGGCTGCGGCAAGCTGGTTCACTTCTTCAGCCACCCAAAGCGTCGTCGCGTGCAAGTCGTCCTTGGCACGATCACGCGTTTCCAGTTCCAGATTGTCGGCCAGGGGCAAACGATGGTAGGTATAGCCAAAATTCAAGTAAAAAATCGGGATGGCCAAAGATACAAGCACCAGCGCGACTTTGCCCAGTCTCAATAGAAAAGCCGCGCGACCGGGCTTCGCGATCAGCCGCACAATAACAAACACAGCGCCAAGCACAAGGGCAGGCACACCGACTACGACAAAAACCTCGGCCAGAGAAAAGGGCAGGAAATTCATGAGACTTCGCGGCAGGTACGTAACCACAGGGAAAACACGCCTGGCGTACTGTTCGGCCAAAAACGGGTCACGGATAAAAAGCTCGAGCACAAACAAAGCCGTTGCCGGCAGCAGGAGCCACAACAAAATCAACCAGGGTTTGCCTGAACCATTTGCCTTTTGCGTGGTTTGTAAATTTTTTGTCCTGTTTTTTTTCATAGAACTCCTTGATTTCGCTGTTTCAGAAAAATTTTTTACGCTAGGCGCAAGCCTTTCAGGATCAGCCAGATGAGCAGCAACAGCAGCGGTTGGTGTACAACATATAAAGTCAGAGGGTGGCGCCCCAGGAAGAGCAAAGGGCGGCCCACAGAGTCAGCGGCTTCGTCCAGCCCTGCGGCATCAGGCTCCGGCGATCCTGGTAGAACAATCGTCCGATCGCGGCCCCGATCAGGAACATGCCAAACCACGGGAAGAGCGGCAGGTAATCCGCCATACCGGGAAGGTCACGCGAATAGAGGCCAATAAACATCAGGTAGTCGTGTTCGAGATACGGAGACTTCGCCACCGCTGATCCCAAATAGAGAAAGATGATGCCCAATACCAGAAGTAACAGGCTGCGCCAGTCCTTGCCCTCAGTCTGCGTCTGCTTCTTCTCGCCTCGTGTCACAAGTGAGTAGAACAGAATTCCCAGAGCAAGAAGGTGGAAGACGTTAAAGTACACGTGCATTTCCATTTGGCCAAAATATGACACAAGCTCCATCGCCAGACTGAACGAGATCGCGAAAGCCAGAAGCCGGAGACCCCGCTTGAAATTATCACGCGAGAAGGTGGAGCTTA
>JAAYZH010000149.1 GCA_012514965.1 Clostridiaceae bacterium
TGGCATGCGTGAAAAGCACGGTCCCCATGGATACACACGAATTATCTTCCCATAGTTCATAGGAGACATACTGGTCGAGCATGGAGGCCTCCGCTAGCAGGACCTTGTCGAGCCACAGAGCGGACAGTGCGGGGACCGTCACAACGGTTTCTTCTTGACGGAGTACAACGGCGTCGGGGCCGCGGAGGGTCCAGCGAACGGTTACGGTTTTTGCTTCGAGGGTCTCGTTTGTTACGTTGAGGCGGATGGATTTTTCGAACTCGAAGTGCTGACGGTTGAAGTCGACGCCGGCGGTCATCCAGTTCTGTTCTTCGCAGGATAGCAAGAGGGGGGCGAAAAAGCGTTTGGCGGCGTAGTGGAGGGCTTTCCAGCGGCCGTAGTAGTCGATAGATGACCAGGAGGTGACGGGCCAGCAGTCGTTGAGCTGCCAGTAGACGGCGCCCATGCAGCGGCCGCGATTGCGGCGGAAATGCTCGACGCCGTAGCGGATGCCGTCGGCTTGGAGGAGTTGCGAGGCGTAGATCATTTCGCGGAAGCTGTGGGGGTAGCGGTAGGTCTGCTGCAGGTAGTTCATGATTTTGCCGTGGGCACTGCCGTTGCGCTGGTGCTTTTCCATGATGTAGGAGAAGAGATTGTGGTCGGCGGGATCTGCGCTGATACCCTCTTCGATGGTCTTGAACGAGGGCAGGGCCTGGAAGCCGAATTCGGAGAGGTAGCGGAACCTGTATTTGCGGTATTCGGAGAAGGGCTTGTTGCCGTGCCAGACTTCCCAGTAGTGGACGTCGCCGCGGTCGGGGCTTTGGGGTTCGTCGAAGGAGCCGCCGGAGGAGGGGCTGGCGGGCCAGTAGAAAGTGTCGGGATCGTATTTGGCCAAAACCTGCGGCAGGATACGCTCATACATGAAGAGGTAGTCGCGGACTTCGCTGGGCTTGGAGACCCATTCGCCTTCTTTGACGAAGCTCTCCATCTCGTTGTTGCCGCACCAGAGGCCGAGGGAGGCGTGGTGGCGGATGCGCTTGATGTTGTCGATGAACTCAGCCGTGATGTTGGCTTCAAAGGCGGGGGTGAGCTCGTAGACGGAGCAGGCGAACATGAAGTCTTGCCAGACGATGAGGCCGAGCTCGTCGCAGAGGTCGAAGAAGAAGTCGTCGGGGTAGTAGCCGCCGCCCCAGACGCGGATGCTGTTGTAGTTGGCGAGGACGCAGTCTTCGAGCAGGCGGCGGGTCTTGGCTTCGCGCTTGTCGGGCAGGAGGTGCTCTTCGGGGATGTAGTCAGCGCCCATGGCGAAGACCGTGTGGCCGTTGATTTCGTGGGCAAAACTCTCGCCCCACTCGTCTTTCTCAATGCGCATGGTCAGGGTGCGGAGGCCGATGCGACGGCTCCAGCGGTCGATCTCGCGGCCGTTGAGCAGGAGACGGCAGGTAATGGTGTAGAGGGGCTGACTGCCCAGGCCGTTGGGCCACCAGAGTTGCGGAGCCTGGACCGTGATGGGAGCGAGGCTCTTGCTCTGCGCGACCACGGTGCCCTGCGGATCGGTAACTTCGGCGGTGAATTCGTAAGCAGCGTCCAGGTCATCGTAGGTATGTTCTTGCGGCCACGCAGAGCTCGTGTGGAAGAGCGGCTCGATCTGCAGCCCCACCTGGTCTCTGCTGTGGTTCTGACGGACGTAGACAGAATCAATTCGGGCGGCTTCGATGCCGACCAGGGAAACGGGTCGGAAGAGGCCGGAGTCAGGCAGGTGGGCGCCCCAGTCCCAGCCGTACATGTAGTGGGCCTTGCGGATGTGGCTAAAGCCGTTCCACGCGTCTTCTGTGCCGCGGGTGGGGCAAGCTGCGAAGGCGGCGTCGGCGCAGCGGAAGGCGGAGTGCAGGATGATCTCCAGCTTGTTTGGCTCGTCGGTCAAGAGGAGAGCTTTGGCCGAAAACTCCCAGACTCGGTGCATGTTGTCGGCATGGCCGAGGAACTGGCCGTTCAGGGAGAGGTCGGCTACTGTGTCGAGGCCTTCGAAGCGCAGCAACACCTGATCACAGGCCAGGATCTCGGGCTCGACGGTGAATGTGCAGGTGTAGGCGAAGTCTTCGTAGAGCACGGGGCGGACCAGATCCTCATTGTCCTTGTAATAGGGATCTGGGATTACCTTGTGGTCGCGCAGGACGGTCAGGACGGATGTCGGGACCGCAGCAGAATATTCGCGACCATCGGTAAGGCGGCGCAGCAGCCAGGCTTCTTGCAGCAGTTGTTGTTTCATAGCAGACTCCGATCTTCTAGCGGCCCATTCGTACTTCGACATGGACGCTTGTGGTTTTTTCGTTGTAGGGGATGAGGTTGCCGTCGACGGGGCGGCCGTCCACGAGCATGGAGCGGACGCCCTTCTCGACGTGGTCAGGGTTCGTCACAGTGATTGTATAAATGACATTACGGAAACGGCGGGTAATTGTAAAGTCGCCAAAGTCTGCGGGCACACAGGGATCGATCTTCAGCCCCTGCCAGTCCGCCTGAACGCCGATTATGTGCTGGGCGATGTTGACGAAAGTCCAGGCTGCTGTGCCGGTGAGCCAACTGTTCTTCGCCTCGCCAAAGTTCGGCGCGTCTTTGCCGGCGATCATCTGGGAGTAGACGTAGGGCTCGGTGCGGTGGACCTCGCTGATGTCTTCTAGATAGGCCGGGCAGATCTTCTTATAGACGTCGAAAGCGCGGCTGCCGTGGCCGAGACAGGTTTCGGCGATCGAGACCCAGGGGTTATTGTGGCAGAAGATGCCGGCATTCTCTTTGTACCCCGGCGGGTAGGAGGAGATTTCGCCGAGCTCTTTGTGGTAGGTGGTGTAGGCCGGCTGGTGCAGGACGACGCCATACTGGGTGTCCAGCCAGGTCTCGACGGAGCGGAGAGCGCGGGCGGCCAGGCCTTCCTCGATGCCGACGCCGGCGAGCGGCAGGAAGCCCTGTGGCTCGATGTAGATCTTGCCTTCAGCGCACTCGTGGGAGCCGACTTTGGCCGAAGCGGCATCGTAGGCGCGCAGGAACCATTCGCCATCCCAGCCGTGGTCGAGAATTGCTGCGTAGACTTGATCGACCTCGGTCAGGGCGCGGGCAGCCTCAGCGTTCCGGCCGAGAAGCTCGCAGATCCGGGCATATTCGCGTCCGTATTTCACAAACATACCTGCGATAAATACAGATTCAGCGATCGGGCCTTCGCTCGGGCCAAAGGTCTGAAACGACTCGCCCGGGTGTTCGGAGAAGCAGTTGAGGTTGAGACAGTCGTTCCAGTCCGCGCGGCCGATCAGGGGGAGGCCGTGCGGCCCCTTGTGGCCGGCAGTGAAATCGAAGGAGCGCTTAAGATGCTCGAAGAGCGGAGCCGAAGTGGCCGGATCGTTGTCGAAGGGGACAGGCTCCTGCAGGATCGCTGTGTCGCCGCTTTCTTTGATGTAGGCGGCCACGGCGGCAATCAGCCAGAGCGGGTCGTCATTGAAGCCGCTGCCGATGTCGTTGTTGCCCTTCTTCGTGAGCGGCTGGTATTGATGGTAGGCGCTGCCGTCGGGCAGCTGTGTGGAGGCTATGTCAATGATGCGGGCGCGGGCCTTGTCGGGGATCAGGTGGACGAAGCCGAGGAGGTCCTGGCAGGAATCGCGGAAGCCCATGCCGCGGCCGATGCCGGATTCATAGTAGGAAGCAGAGCGGGACATACGGAAGGTGACCATGCACTGGTACTGGTTCCAGATGTTCACCATGCGGTTGACCTTGTCGTCCTCTGTTTGCACGGAAAAGCGGGTGAGCAGGTCATCCCAGTAAGCGCCGAGCGCGGCAAAAGCTGCCATAGCTTGCTCTGTGCTGCTATAGCGACTGATCAGCTCTTCTGCCACCTGTTTGTTGAGGACACCGGGCGCTTGCCACTTGTCAGCAACAGGGTTCTCCGCATAACCCAGGATGAAGACATAGGTCTTCGCCTCGCCGGGCTCAAGCCTCACAGACAGCTGATGAGAGGCGATGGGGTACCAGCCGCTGGCGATACTGTTGCCGAGTGATCCGGCTGCCACTGTCTGCGGGCGATCCGGGCCGTCATAGACGCCGAGGAAGGCATCCCGGCTCGTTTCGTAGTGCGCGATTTCGCTGTTCACATGATAGAAGGCGTAGTGATTGCGTCTTTCGCGGTACTCTGTTTTGTGATAGAGCGTCGAGCCTTGGACCTCTACCTCGGCGATGTTGAGATTGCGTTGGAAGTTACGCGAGTCGTCATCGGCGTTCCACAGGCACCACTCGACATAGGAGAAGAGCTGCGCGGTTTTGGGCTCCTCCGAAGTGTTCGTCAGTGTGAGCACTTGAATTTCGCAGTTGTCATCGAGCGGGACGAAGTCCAGAAGTTCGGTCTCCAGTAGATTCTTTTTGGCCTGAAAACGGCTGTATCCCAAGCCATGACGACATTCGTACTCGTCTAGAGGGGTACGGGTCGGCTGCCAGGCTGGGTTCCAGATGGTGTCGCCGTCCTTGATATAGAAGTAGTGCCCGTTATTATCGTGGGGGACGCTGTTGTAGCGGTAGCGGCTGAGGCGGAGGAGCTTGGCATCTTTGTAGAAGCTGTATCCGCCTCCGGTATTGGAGATAATGCGAAAGAAGTCCCCCGTACCCAGGTAGTTGATCCAGGGCAGGGGAGTGTCAGGCCGAGAGATGACATATTCGCGGGCGGAATCATCGAAAAAACCGAATTTCATGGTGCGTACTTCCATTCTCTAAATTACGGCAGGTCCCGGGGACTTGCCGCGCTCGTTCGCTTGAGTGCTGTCCATTGTAAGCTGGTAAACGAAAACGATTTAGAGAA
>JAAYZH010000150.1 GCA_012514965.1 Clostridiaceae bacterium
AACCCCGAATCGTGGCAAAAAACCGAGGTGTGTGTGCCCTCCGCTTGGATAAGTCGGATATTTGCCCCCAGAACCCCGAATCGTGGCAAAAAACCGAGTTGTGTGTGCCACTCCGCTTGGATAACTCGGATATTCGCCCCCAGCGCCCCCTCGCCTCTGGACAAAATTTCCGAAAGTGTGTCCCCAAGGCTACAAGCAATGTGATTTTGTCCAGCAGTCCGCTGAGTTTGAGCCGAGTTTGATCAGAATTCCTGTTTAATTGACTTGTCATCCTCTATGTCATCCTCTATCTAGTGAAGTAAAGAAGAAGGGGCTGCGCTCATCGGAGGCAGCCCCTTCTTGCAGTCATGAGTGATGCCAGCCAGGGATTCTATCGTCTAGGCGTTTACAACCAGCATGGTGATGAAGAGGATAACGAGGGCCAGAAGGAATTTCCAGTCAGCCGGAAACCACTGTTCTTGCTGCAGACGGCGATAGATCGGGTCGCTGCTGACTTTGGGGGCCTTCTCGCAATACGCGGAAAAAGCGGAAGTTAGCGGTATCAATGTGACCAGTGAAACGGCAGCGGCGATCAGGGAAGCATAGAACGCAGTTTTGCCTGCATTGCCCGCAAACGCCATGGAGCTGGTAAAAAGCGGCAGGACAGGCTGCAAGAGCACCAGTGTTGTGTTCATCACAAAATGGGTCAGCATAGAAGTGTAGAGATTGCCGGATTTTTGGCGAACGAAGCCTAGATAAAGGCCTGCGCAAAAAGGCGCGACCAGAAAAAACGGATCGATGTGGTAAAGAGCAAAGGCAGTTGCCATCAGAAAGAGGCTGAGGCCTTTGCGACCGGACAGCGAGAGGGAAGTCTGAATGACGCCGCGGAACATGAGCTCCTCGGCGATGGCAGGGATGAGGGCTGTTACCAAAATAAGCAGAACGTAGGTCATTGTTGAAGGATTGCGTATTTGGCCAAGCAGACTCTCGGCGGTGGGGTGAAAGCCCAGCTTCGTCAGCACGAAGAGCGTGACGTTGTTGAGGCCGCTGAAGGCGATGGCAGCGGGTATACCAATCAAGGCTGAGATACCAAACACGGACAGCGATTGAGCCTGCTTGCCGGCCACCAGGGCAATATCCATGTTATAGAGAAACATTACGAAGACCGCAGGTACGAGGACTGTCAGGCCCTGGGTCAGGAGGGTTGAGAAGAGAGCGCCATCCAGCGCGAGCTTGTCGACACCGAATAAGTGACGCGGAATGATGGCCCAGACGATCATCAGCAGAATGGCCAAAAGCGCATGCATCAAGAGCAGCGTGCCGGCCGCGCCGCGCTGACGCCGATAGAGCAGTACCTGTTGCTGGCGTCGTTCCAGCGGGGAATCTGTTCGCAGACGAACCGGGCGAAATTCACTGATCAGGCTCTGGCGGATGGCCACCAGCAAGCTGAATTCGCCGATGCGCTTGCCCTGGGCTTTCTCCTTCACAGGTTTATCTGCGTTGCTCGGCTTGGATTCTTCGGTTGCTGCCGGTGATTCGGATTCCGTGACGGGGTCTGCTGCTGGGGAACTTGTTTCTTCGGCTGCCGCTGCTGCGGCCTTGACATCTCCATCAGCATCCTGGGATTTGCGCGGCTTCTCGAGACGGTGAATGGAGGCAGAGGAGTTCTTGCGACGGCGTTCAAGGTCTGTATCAGGTGTTTCTGTTGTATCTGCAGAGTCATGTGCGTTGCTTGTGCCGGCAACTGAAACTTCGTCTGTCCGAAGCTCGTCAGTCAGGTTCTCAGAGGCTATGACGGCCCCCGTCTCCTTGCTGGCAGTATCAGCGCTATCTTGCTTCGCTGGCAACACCAATCTCTTGGGATGCAGGTCAAAACTGACAGGTTCGGGATCGTTCCCATCGACTGTGCCGTCTGCCGGGCGTACGTCCTCTGCCTGGTCGATAGCGGTAGGTGCAGGGCTGGCAAGAACGCTCTCGTCAAGCCGGTCTCTTGCAGGAGCCTGTGTATCGGGCGTGCTGTCGGCCGTCGACTCGGAAATGTCCTCGTCCAAACGGCGCTCTGTTCCCTCGTTGTTATCAATCATCAAAACAGGATCCCTTTCCTGAAACAATCTACACAGATTATAACAGACACAGCCGTTATAATAACAAAAAGAAAGAGGTGACCATTATGAATAGAGTAATCAAACTATTTGATCCGCCGATGGGAAGCCCCAGCGGAATAGGTTTATATTCAGACCAGGCTCAGGACCTGCTGCTGCGGATCGCAACCCTATTGTATTACATGGAAGAGCACGGTATTGTAGTCGAACGCGCGAACTTGAGTACTGCCCCCAAGGCCTTCCTGGATCATCCCGGCCTGATGAATAAGCTGATGCAGGAGGGCGATGACTTTTTGCCTGCGCTGTATAACGAAAATGGCTTGTTGTTGAGCGGACGCTATCCTGAGAATGCTGAAATCGCCGAGTGGTACGACCTGCCTGAACTGGCTGAGGCTTTGCCGCCTTTGCCTACGGAGGCTTTCGTTGCTCTTTGGCAAGAAGCGGAGGCTTGGGGAATGTGCAGTTCAGGCAGCTGCGATGGCTGCAGCGGCTGCGGCTGATTACGCGGGTTTCCCGCAAGGCGGCTGGTAGACAGCACTGCGCTTGTGGTATACTTGCTAGCAATTGTGAACAGATAATCGGCCGTTGAAGGGAATGTGAAACGCTTGTGTTTCGTCCCACCCCTGAGGCCCCGGGCGACGAGCCCGGCGCGGAATTGGCAGCTGCGATATCCCTGCCGCTGAGATGCCGGGACGAGAGTCTTTCGGCAATTCGGGTGGTACCGCGTTTATGACGCCCCGGAACCGTCTTTTTTAGACGTGTTGCGGGGCGTTTTGCCTTCAGAGTTCACAGTGAACAAGACTTTTGAAGAACAGAGAGGAATAGAATTATGGCTAAAGAGAAGAAGCTAGTCGAAAGCATCACATCCAGAGAGGCCGATTTTGCCCAATGGTATACCGATGTTGTGCTCAAGGCAGAGCTGACCGACTACACTAGCGTGCACGGCTGCATGATTCTGCGTCCGGCCGGCTACGCAATCTGGGAGCGCATCACCCGGGAACTGGATGATCGATTCAAGGCGAGCGGACACGTGAACGTCGCAATGCCGATGTTTATCCCTGAGTCCCTTTTGCAGAAGGAGAAAGACCACGTCGAAGGTTTTGCGCCGGAAGTAGCCTGGGTGACACAGGGCGGCTCTGAGACTCTCCAGGAGCGTCTTTGCGTGCGTCCGACCTCAGAGACTCTGTTCTGTGAGCATTACGCGAAGATCGTGCAGTCTTATCGTGATCTGCCCAAGAAATA
>JAAYZH010000151.1 GCA_012514965.1 Clostridiaceae bacterium
AAACAAACGAACCGGTCTGGGAAACCACCCAGGACCACGAAAAGCGAGCCAAAAAACTCGACAAGACCAAAAGATCAAAGATGCTGAAGCTGACGACGCTGACCAGCCAGGTCAAAACGCCGAACATAATGTAGCTCGACAGTTCGTAATTGAGCCAAACCAGAACGGTATTCCCCAGAATCAAACCAGCGGCCAGAAGAATCGTCGCGGGCCACAAGCTGAGCAAGTTCCAGCGATAACTGACAAAGAAAAGAAAGGCGACAGAGGCTGTCCAGGAAATCACCAGCCCTATGACGAAGCGGCGTCCGCGTTCGTAGCGGGTAAAAAAGCTTCTGCCCAAGCGACGAAGGTCGTCACGTCTGGCCATGAGGAGAAAAAGGGAAGATAACAGTAGGCCCGGCAGACTGGCAGCCACAAGCAGCGTAACGTCACCGAGTCCGTTGCTGCGCAGGAGACCATAGACGGAACCAAAGCCCAAAATATGGATCACTGCGGCAGGCAAGAGAAGCGTCAGCACATAGTGCTTCAGCGCTATTGCCTGCTTAAGGGGGTACATACCGGTGGCGTCTTGCGCCATCTCATGGTCGGGGTCCAGGCCCTGTCTGTCGATCGCAGCCGCAACCTCTTCGTGTTTACGCATTTACCGTACATCCTTTCCCGTGCTTGTCGGCAAGTCCCTAAAAACAGGGATACGGAAGTGCAGCTTTGCCGTGCTGTCCCCGCCCTCCTGCCAAACTGCATAGAGCCTTCGGCCCTCATCGCGGGCCGCAAACAAGGCCTGCATATACTGATGGCTGTAGCTGCCTGTCACCAGATCAAATTTCTGGAGATAGGCCGTATCCTGACCGATGCTGATGTAATCAGCGGCCAAAAACCGCGCTCCACCGCGCGCTGCCCGTTCAGGATCCGTCCAGGGCAGCAAGAATTCCGCAAAACGCTCTTCGCCCTTGTCGACAAAGAGCCCGGCGGCGTAGCGCGCGCCGTTCATCTGAGCCCCGGAAATCACCCCAGGGTCCGGATAAGCACCAATGTTATACAGATTATAATACCTGGACGCAGGAGAGGGATAGCCCGGGCCGCCTGTTCGCAACGATTCCAGTATTACGCGCTCTGTCTCGTCTAGCGGTCGCTCTTTGGCCACCGCATCCAGCTGAGCAATTTGCTCGTCACGGGACAGCAAGGAGGGGCTTGGGGAGCCGCTTCGGAGCGGGGGATACGAGGGGTCGAGCAGTCCTTTGGCCACAAGCGTGATGCCGGACTCGGTGCTGACCTCCTGCCTGATGCGAGCAGCTAAGGCTTCGGGCAAAACATCAGACTCCCGGGCTGCGCGCATAACGGCCGGCACAAGTTCAAGCAAGTCTTGATTATCCGCGAAAATGGCGCGGACTCCTCTGTCTGTCCTCTCGCCACTGCCATAACGCAAGTCCAGAAATTGGAACAGGTCCCCCGGATTCAAAAAGTTCCGCGGATCCATGAAGAAGGCAATGGCCTCTTCTGTGGCCGGATACCAGTTGCTGCCATCGTAAACTGTACGATTCTTAACCATCCATTCATAGTCGCTAAAGAAGGCCGTCTCTTCGTATTGAACCAGGTTCTTGTTCTCAGGTGTGGCCTGCGCAGCCAAAACTTCCGGCCAGGTTCGGCCCACAGGCAGAGCCTCGAAGGTCCAATTCGGGTAAACGAAATGCAGACGCAAGAGTCCTTCGTGATAATCCGCGGGGAATTCAAGCAGGGTATCGAAAAACGTATCCCTGCGCTCCGTCACAAAAAGCGGCAAGTCAAGACGCCAGGCCTGCAAACGCAAGAATTCTGTGTGATTCAATTGCTGTTGCGAACTATTCGACGCGTCGACAAGATAAGCCTCGCCGCCGCCATCTAGTCGGACCTTGAACCAGCGTTTGCCGTAGATTGTTCCGCCGCCGCTGCGACGCTCGAGGACAG
>JAAYZH010000152.1 GCA_012514965.1 Clostridiaceae bacterium
GCGAATGGTGCAGGTCCTTCCGCTCAATACCATCAGGCCCCACCCTATCAAGCGCCGCCTCACCAGGCTCCGTATTACCAGGCGCAACCTCAGCAGGCCCCACGCTATCAGGCACCGCCTCAGCAGAACGGCTACGCAGCCCCAGCCTACAACTATAACCAGGCAAGCGCTTATTCGCACCCGACGACACCGAATGGTACTTACGCGCCTGCGTCTGCACCGACCTTCACGGATGAATACCAGTTGCCCTCCCGCTACCGCCTCATCCATCCCTGGGGCTATGTGGGTTACACCATACTGTTTTCCATTCCGCTGATTGGTTTTATTTTACTTATCGTTTTTTCTTTGAACCGCGAAAAGCTAAACCGCATGTACTTCGCAAGATCGTACTTTTGCTTTTTGCTGCTCGGTATTCTGATGTCCATAGTTCTTGCTGTGGTTGTGATGTCGATGGGCGGCCTTGACGCCTTTTGGGAGGCTTTCCAAGAAGCGGTGTACAGCTACTATTAGAGTCCTAGTCATTAGAGGATTGATCCGGAGCAGGCACGGCTTACGCTATGCCTGCTTTTTTGCTGTCTGGGGCGATGGCCAAATTTTGCGTTATTCCAAGCCTTGAGCACACACTTTCGCAATTTTTGTCCAGATTCACCCACTCTTTCGCGTCTTCCTCTAGCCAATCCCCCCAGCCTCCCTCTTCCTTTCCCCGCCCCCATCCGCACACGGGCCCACCGCCCACCGGCCCACCTCACTCACCGTCGCCCCACCCCTCCGACGTCCTCCGCCGTGGGTGCAGGGGCCCTGTTTGGCCGTGCTTAAAAACCGCCTTGTCAAAACTGCCAGAAATTGCTTAAGAGAAATATGCAAAACATACAGTAAACTTCAACGTTTATTTACTTTGATTTGTTCAAAATGTCTAGTATAATTTGGGGACAGGCGATTTTCGCCAGGCAAGAGAACACACAGGAGGTGACGGAATGAAGAAGTATTCCGCAGAGAACATTCGCAATGTCGCAATTCTGGGACACAGCGGAGCAGGGAAGACATCCTTTTGCGAAGCTGTGCTGTACAAGTCCGGAGTGGTCGATCGTCCAGGCAAGAGCAATGACGGGAATACCGTTCTTGACTTTGACGATGAGGAGAAGAAGCGTCATATCAGTATCAATACCAGCGTGGCCAGCTGCGTGTGGGAAGATACGAAGGTGAACCTGATTGACACTCCCGGAGATTTTGACTTTCTGGGTGAGGTAGTCCAGGCCCTGCGCGTTGCCGACTGCGGCATCGTGGTCCTGAGCGCGAAGGACGGTGTTACCGTCGGCGCTGAGAAGTCAGTGCGTTTCCTGCAGAGGCAGGATATTCCTTTTGCCATTTTCGTGAACAAAATGGACGAAGCCTCGGCTGATTTTATGAAGACGATGGCGGATATCCGCAATCATTTTGGCCGTGACTGCACAATTATGATGATCCCGATCCAGGAAGAGAATAAGTACTTGGGCTATATTGACGTTATCAACCGCAAGGCTTATCTCTACAACGAGAAGGGCGAGCGCTATGAGACGGCCGTGCCCGAGAACTATCAGGAAGACCTGGATCTTCAATATAACAACCTGATGGAGCAGGTGGCGGAGAGTGATGAAGAGCTGATGGAGAAGTACTTCGCCGAAGAGCCCTTCACACGTGAGGAGATTTCCCGCGGCTTGCACGATCGCATTGGCGGCGGATATATGATTCCGGTCTGGACCGGTTCTGCTCTGGAGCTTAAGGGCATCCGCTTCATGATGAACCGCATTGTGGACCATATGCCTTCTGCCGCAGCCCATCGCGCGGTCAACGCCGTGAAGAAGGACGGTTCCGCGCTCAGCTTGAGCGCTGATCCCAAGGGTCCCTTGGCAGCTTTTGTGTTCAAGACTTTGGCCGACCCCTTTGTCGGCAAGATTTCGCTGTTCCGTATCTATTCCGGTACTTTGTCACAGAATCAGACTGTATGGAACGCGAACCGGGAGAAAGAAGAGCGCATCGGCGGCTTGAGCTTCGTCCAGGGCAAGAATCAGCTGGCGCAGGACAGTATCGAAGCCGGCGATATCGGCGCTATTACGAAGCTTGGTTTCACGATGACCGGCGACACACTGAGTGTAAAGGAACAGCCTCTGATTCTGCCGCGTATCGTTTACCCCGCCGCGCCTCTGCGTATGGCGATTGCTCCTACGGCGAAGGGTGAAGAAGAGAAGATCGCCGCGGGTCTGGCCCGTCTGCAGGAAGAGGATCCGACCTTCTCCTTTGGCAACGATCCTGAGACGAAAGAGATGGTTATCAACGGCTTAGGCGAGCTGCAGCTCGATGTGCTGCGCTCCAAGCTGAAGAATAAGTTTAAGGTGGATTCGGTTCTCAAGACTCCGCGCATACCGTACAGAGAGACAATCCGCAAGAAGGTCAAGGTCCAGGGCAAGCACAAGAAACAGTCCGGCGGCCATGGCCAGTATGGCGATGTCTGGGTCGAGTTCGAGCCTTGTGATGCTGACGGCCTGGTTTTCGAAGAGAAAGTCTTCGGTGGATCTGTGCCCAGAGCGTATTACCCCGCGGTTGAGAAGGGCTTACAGGAGTCTGTCGAGAGCGGCGTGCTGGCCGGTTATCCTGTGGTAGGCGTCAAGGCTATTCTGGTCGACGGCAGCTATCATGATGTGGACTCTTCTGAATTAGCGTTCAAGATTGCGGCTTCTCTGGCCTTCAAGGCTGGTATGCAGCAAGCCGGGTCTGTTCTCATGGAACCCATCTATGCTGTCGAGATTCATGTTCCCGAAGAAGAAATGGGCAACATCATGAGCGATATTAACAAACGCCGCGGCCGCATTCAGGGCATCGACTCGAAGTCGGGCATGAGTGTTGTGAACGCCGAGATTCCGCTGTCTGAGATGCTTCGTTACGCAACCGACCTTCGCGCCATGACGCAGGGACGCGGCTGGTATGACATGTCCTTTGTCCGTTACGAAGAGATGCTGCCGCAAATGGCTGAGAGAGTCATCGCTGACAGCAAGCGCGAAGAGTAGACCTGCGTTTCTCTTGTGAATACGTGACCTCACCGCTTCCGGAAGTTTTTTCGGAAGCGGTGGTTGTATTTGTGGAACAGACAAGTTATCGGCTATGATGAATAGCAAACACTTGTAACAGTGAAGAACGGAGAGACTCGATGCGAACGAACATCTGGAATTACGAAAAAGGCCAGCTTTGCAATCGTGAAGTGGCAGAAAGCAATAACCGGGAGTCCTTAAGGCTCCTGTGGGAGGTTATGCTGGAGGGAGCTCTGGATCTGCACACGCACAGCAATGTGTCGGATGGCAAGACCAGCCCGCCGCAGCTGGTGCAGGAAGTGCTGACCCACAGGCTGAAGGTGTTCGCTTTGACCGACCACGACACGATTGCCGGCATCGAGGCTATCAGCATGCTCTACGAGAAGCTGAGCCAGATGGGCATCGACTTGCCGGATTTCTTTCCGGGTGTGGAGATCAGCGCGGAGCTCGATGGGCAGGAGGTCCATCTCCTGGGCTATTACCCCAGCGGATCGATCCGTTGTCTGGATGGGTATTTGCAGGAGCGCCGCATGGATCGTGAAGCACGTAACCGTTTACTATGCGCGGGGGCTGACTCGCTCGGTATGCCGATTCAGTATTCTGAACTGAGCAGCGAGGGCGGGCATGTCGTCGGCCGTCTGCATATGGCGCAGATTTTGATTCGCAAAGGCTATGTCACGTCTGTCAAGGAGGCTTTCGAACGTTTCCTGGCGGAGGGAAAGCCCTTGTATATTAAGCGTGATCTGCCGGCGGCAGAGACCGCGATCAAGCAGATCCGCCAGACCGGCGGCGTGCCAGTATTGGCCCATCCGGCTCTTTACAAGGGCTGGCTGCGCGGGGAACAAGCGGGCAGCGAGGCTGACTTGCAGAAGCGATTCGCTGCGTTGCAGGCTGTGGGGCTGCAGGGAGTAGAAGTAGTCCATGGCGAGACTGCTTTGGCCGAGAGCAGGGTGGTTGCGGCGGCCGCCGCCAGCCTCGAACTCCTGCCGACAGTGGGTTCGGATTATCACGGAAGTCACAAGCCACATGTTCACCTGTATAAAGATACGGACGACTTCCTCCCCTTTCTGGCAGAATACTTCAAGGAATTTCAATAATCTTTCGCGCAAGAGGAGACAACTATGCCCGAACAAGCTGCTTTGACCCGTAATTTGACGGATATGCATACACCTGCTGACTGGCCGGTCAATGAGACCATCGAGAGGCTCCTGCAGCACCGCACGATTCGCGCTTTCGCGGATGAGCCTGTGGAGGCGAGCACGATTGCCATGCTGGCGGAAGTGTGCAATCGCACGGCGACTTCGACGGGCATGCAGCAAGCCAGCTGGATTCGTGTAACGGATAAGAGTCTGGCCCGGGAGATTGCTGCCGTTTGCAAGCAGGACTATGTTGCTGAGGCAGCGGAGCTGTGGATATTCGCAGCCGATTGCTATCGTAACAGCCGATTGGCGGATAGCCACGACAGCGACGGCATGGGTGCCAATGACATGAACCGTCTGACCCAGGCCTGGACGGACGCTGTTCTCTGCGCGCAGAATCTGACCACCGCAGTGGAGTCGCTTGGCTATGGCGCGGTCTACCTCGGCAGTATTTTGAACGATCCGGCGAAGATCATTGACCTTTTACAGTTGCCAAAGCTGACGTTTCCGGTGCTGGGGGTGGCCTTTGGCCGCGCAGCCCAGTCGCCTCAGTTCAAGCCGCGCATGCCGGTCGATCTGCGTACGTTTGAGAACCGCTATGAAGCTCCGGCGGATTACGCGGCTGCCTTCGCGGATTATGATCAGGTCATGACCCAGTACTACGACTTGCGCAATTCCAACCGGCGCCTGGACTCGTTCAGCAGCCAGGTGTGTCAGCGCCTTGCCGACAAGAGTCCGCGCCGTGCACGAATTTTGCAGGACATTGCCGCCCAGGGCTTCGACCTCAAGGCGGAGGGCTAAATGGAAATTGTCACTACTATGACAAAGCTCCTGCTGGCTATCGCCGCGGGGTTTTTTCTGCGCAAACGAGGTGTTCTCAGCAAGGATACAGACAGCGGCATGTCGCAGGTGATTTTGCAGGTCTCGATGCCGGCTCTGATTCTGGGTTCGGCCAGTGGCCTGAATACACCGGACGCGGCCCTGAGCAGCGATGCGGTCTTGCGGTTAATTTGGCTGGGCTTCCTGTTTTATGCACTTATGGTTCCCCTGGCCTGGCTGCTGGCGCGTTTCCTTAAGACAGCCGTGAACCTGCGGGGCACGACTATGCTGATGCTGATGTTCCCCAATGCCGTTTTTATGGGCTATCCTGTGGTCAGCGCTTTTTTAGGGAGAGAGGCCGTTTTTTACACTACGGTATTTCACCTGCCTTTTAACCTCCTGTTTTTCACGTTGGGACTGTATCTCATCCAGAAGGACCACAATCCGGAGCACCGCTTCAGCCTGGGCAATTTCCTGACGCCGGGTGTGGTGGCTTCTTTGGCCGCGATTATTCTGTATTTTTCGGGCCTGAACCTGCCGTCACTGCTGACGGAGAGTCTGGGCTTTATCGGTTCGCTGACCCCGCCGCTGTCTCTGGTCGTGATCGGTTCCGGGCTGGCCGCGAATTCTCTGCGTGAGCTTTTTGGGCAGCACAGACTCTATTGGATCTCGTTGCTGCGTCTCTTTTTGATTCCATTGGGAGCCATGCTCCTGACGAGGGTCTTTCTGAATAATCCCATGGCTATACAGGTGGTGGCCCTCACGGTTGCTATGCCGATCGCTTCCGCCGTGGGGATGGGCAGCGCGCAATACCCTGAGCAGGGGAAGTTCGCCGCTCAGGCTGTGGGGCTGACGACACTGCTTGCCATGCTTTCGATCCCGCTGTGGTTTGCTTTTATTGGAGGGTAGATGATGGAACAGATTTTTGCTGCTGCCGCGCCTGTGCGCACAATCCATGTTGCCGTGATTACCGGCGCGTCCTCCGGTCTGGGCCGTGAGCTGGCCTTGCAGCTGGCGGCTGATCCGCGCATCGATGAATTCTGGCTGTGCGCGCGTCGCAGCGAACGACTCGAAGAGCTGGCGGCCCGCTTGGCTAAGCCCTGCCGGATTTTGGCCGGGGATGTCAGCGATCCGGTCTGGATCGAGAATCTTAAGGCGCGTCTGGCTGTGGACAAAGTCCGCATCCACATCCTCGTCAACTCCGCTGGCTACGGCAAACTGGGCTCAGTTGAGGCCCTGGGCGAGGAGCTGAACGGCAATATGGTCGATGTCAACTGTGCGGCACTGGTCCGAATTTCGTCCGTCTGCCTGCCTTACATGCAGGATGGCGGACGTATCTTGAATATTGCTTCGGTTGCGGCGTTTTTGCCCCAGATGGACTTCGCAGTCTATGCGGCTACGAAGGCTTTCGTGCTCAACTATTCCCGGGCTTTGCATAGGGAACTCAAGGCGCGCCGGATTACCGTCACCACTGTCTGCCCGAATCCCATGGCGACGGAGTTCTTCGATGTAGCAGGCGAATCGCCCAAGGTCGCCGCGTTCAAGAAGTTGGGTGTAGAACCGGTCGAGGGTGTAGCGGCCAAAGCCCTGCGCCGTTCCGATCAGGGCAAAGAGCTGTCAATCTATGGCGCACCTGCCCACGCGATTCGCATCCTGGCAAAGATTCTGCCGCACAATTTCATCCTCTGGGCCGAAGGCCGGCTGGGGATGTAGTTACGGGCCGGCTTTGGCCCGCAAATCGTAAACCGACAGGTTATCTTGTTCCGGGAAGAACGCCACTCTGGCGAACAGCGTGGCTAGCGTCTCTTCGTTGATAAAGTACTCCGGATCCATTCGCCAGCGGTCATCGATCATGAGCAAGGCGAGTTCGTTCCCCTCTGCATACGCACGCAGATTCGCGGCGTCTTGCGGTGCTGCGGCCAAAAACCAGCGGATGTCTTCCAGCCTCTGTTCGACCGCGTAACCCGCGGACTGAGCATAGTAGGGATGACCGTACCAGCTGAGGCGACCGGTCAGGAAGTAACTGTGCAGAGCCCAGGGCGGCGTCAAGGCAATGGTCCCGGGCTCTGTTTCGTCATAGAGCCAGCGGCTGAAGGCATCATCCGTCGCGACCGTTACCTGGTATTCGCTTTGATTGCGGTAAGCCCAGAAGTCCGTGACACCTGTAAACAGGAGCGCAGCCAGCAGCAGGGCCGTGAGGGGCCGGAGCACCAGCTTGTGGCTGAATTTGCGGGAGTAGGCCCAGATGCGCAGCAGCAAGTCTGCGAGGAAAGGAATAAAAAAGAGCTGCGTCATCATGAAGTATTTGTGATTGACCGTTACGTCCGGTGTCAGAGAAATACAGAGGCCAAACAAGGTGGGCAGGACCAGCGCGAGCAACGCGATCCGGCGCCACTTTTCTTTTTGCAAAGAAGGGGCTGCCAGCATGAAGAAAGCGGCCGGTCCAAAGAGAGTAAGCAAGAAGCCCAGGACCCCGGCGGCAGAGCTGTCGTCCAGAATGTAACCCCAGTGCCAGAGGCCCGGACCTGAAACGAGATTTTCACTCGAGAAAATCATGCGGAACAGGAAGGCTCCGGTGACTGCGGAGAGGCCGGTGACGAGGAAACGCAGACGTTCGCGACTCCACAAGGCCCAAAAGGCCAGGACCAGGAGCAAGGCGATCGTAGCTGAGCCGTGCCAGTAGCTCAGTGGAAAGACTACGAGTGCAGGGTAGAGCACCGCACCGACACTGTCGGATTGCCAGGCTTGTTTTTCGCCGAAGCTTCGCAATCCTTGGCCGTCCCGCAGAGCCGGCAGGAAGAGCAGCAGCAAGAAGAGCACAATCGCCAGTCCCCAGAGTAAATGGCGCTGGTTGGCGTAGACATTGAGATTATACAGACCCCAGTCATCATGTAAGAGCGGCCCGGCATAGGCATCAGCCTGACGCAGCTGCTCCAAGGCCTCGGACCAGGTCAGCCCC
>JAAYZH010000153.1 GCA_012514965.1 Clostridiaceae bacterium
CCGCTTGGATAAGTCGGATATTTGCCTCCAGACAGCTCGTTATTCTTTCCTTGCCCTGCGCGGTTAGCCATAATTTTTTCATCCGATCAGCTTCCGTAGACAAGCCCATTCAGAAAAAGGATGAAGGCTCAAATTTTCAATTTTCAGCCGGAGCGGGAAGCACTAGAAAAATTGTTGAATAGTAGAGAAACCGCATGGGCTGCGCCAAAGGGAGCTTTGGATACGATATCAGGCAAAAAAACGGCACTTTTCTGATCTTTCCGTCGACTTTGCGGTCGCGCGGCAAAAATTC
Source organism: Clostridiaceae bacterium (assembly GCA_012514965.1). Taxonomy (GTDB): domain Bacteria; phylum Bacillota; class Clostridia; order Saccharofermentanales; family Fastidiosipilaceae; genus JAAYZH01. The sequence goes on from JAAYZH010000153.1 coordinate 293, forward strand.
TCATATAATGGTTCAATAGTCGAATTTCCTCATAAAATCGGCACTTAGCAGCCTGCCGCGGAATACAAAACGCACCGCAACGCAGCCCGTTGCGGAACACAAAACGCACCACAGCGCAGCCCGTTGCGGAACACAAAATGTACCGCACCGAGCCCGCCGCGACAGAATATTAGCACCGGCCCGCCGCAACTACAGACCACAGACCGGGCGGCTCCGCTCCGACCACAGAACTGACAACTGCGCGGCCTGCCGCGAACGAAAGGATACATTATGATTTGGGCTAAGGAAGAGCAGTATTCAAGGGGAGAAATCGAGTCCCTGCAATTGGAGAGACTTAAGAAACAGGTACAGTATGCCTGGGAGCGCGTGCCCTATTATAAGGCGAAGATGGATGCTATCCACGTAAAACCCTCTGATATTCAGACGTTGGCGGATGTCGCCAAGCTGCCTTTTGTGACGAAGAAGGACTTCCGTGATTCGTATCCTTTTGGCCTGTTCGCGGTGCCGAAAACGGACTTGCTGCGCATTCACGCGTCGTCGGGTACAACCGGCAAGCCGACGGTGGTGGGCTATACGGCCAAAGACATGGAGAATTGGATTGACACGGTAGCTCGAGTTGCCTGCATGGGCGGGGCGGGGCCGGATGATATGGCTCAGATTTGCTTTGGGTACGGGATGTTTACCGGTGCGCTGGGGTTGCATGAGGGCTTGACGAAGGTCGGTGCCACGGTGATCCCGGCTTCGGTGGGGAATTCACAGAAGCAGCTGATGTACATGCAGGATCTGGGGACGACGCTCCTGGTGGCGACTCCTTCCTACGCTATGCACCTGGTGGAGATTATTCGCGGTATGGGTGTGGATCCGGCGCGTGATTTGCAGGTCCGGACTGCGCTGTGCGGTGGCGAGGCGATGAGTCCGGCCCTGCGCAATGACCTGCTGAAGGCCTGGGGGCCGCAGATGCGCCTGACGCAGAACTATGGCATGAGCGAGCTGAATGGACCGGGCGTGTCGGGTGAGTGTCTGGAATATCAGGGGCTGCATGTCAATGAGGACCACTTTTTGGCCGAGATCATCGATCCGGATACGGGTGAAGTGCTGCCTCCGGGTGAGAAGGGTGAGCTGGTCATTAGCTGCCTGACGAAGGAAGCGATCCCGCTGCTGCGCTACCGTACGCGGGACATTACTCGCCTGGACTACAGCCCCTGCGCCTGCGGACGCAATACGGTGCGGATGGAGATTCTGTCCGGACGTGCCGACGACATGTTGATTATCAGAGGGGTGAATGTCTTCCCGAGCCACATCGAGGAAGTGCTGCGCGAAGTTCCGGAGATCGGGCCACATTATCAGATTACGGTCGATACGAAGGATTATCTGGATACGGTTCTGATTCAGGTCGAGCTGGTCGACAATCGCCTGTTGGATTCGTACACTAAGCTAGAGAAACTTGAACATGACATTCATCAGCGGCTGCGCGCGGGTCTGGGTATCGATTGCCGCATTAAGCTGGAAGCGCCGGGCAAGCTGCCTCGTTATGAGGGCAAAGCCAAGCGTGTTGACGACAAGCGGCCGAAATAAGGCTGAAACTGCCCTGCGGGACAGGAACGCCGTACATTGAACACAAGGACAAGGAGAGAGACATGTCAGACAAGAAACAGGTGAGGAAGCTGCTGCTGGGCAACGAAGCCTTTGCGCGCGGTGCCTATGAAGCGGGTGTCACGGTGGCTTCCGCGTATCCCGGAACTCCCAGTACAGAGATTCCTGAAGCTCTCGCACAGTACAAGGGTGAGCTGTACTGCGAGTGGGCGCCCAATGAGAAAGTTGCGATGGAAGTCGCTATTGGGGCATCCATGAGCGGAGCGCGTGCTTTGGCCACTATGAAGCATGTCGGCTTGAACGTGGCGGCGGACCCCTTATTCACGGCTGCCTACATTGGCGTGAATGGCGGTCTGGTGCTTGTGGTTGCGGATGATCCGGGCATGTACAGCTCTCAGAATGAGCAGGATACGCGTATGATGGCGCGCGCTGCCCACGTACCGGTGCTCGAACCGGCTGATTCACAGGAAGCCAAGGACTATGTGATCAAGGCGTACGAGATCAGCGAAGAATATGATACGCCGGTCATTGTGCGGTCGACTACGCGTCTCTCGCACTCGCAGGGTCTGGTCAACATCGGCGAGCGTATAACGCCGCCGGCCAAAACCTACGAGAAGAATATCGCGAAGAACGTTATGGTGCCCGCGAATGCGCAGAAGCGTCACCCGTTCGTGGTGGCTAGAGAAGAGCGCTTGACGGCAGATGCGTCGGCCATGGCAGACTTGAACCGAATTGAGTTGCGAGATCGCTCGATCGGCATCATCACTTCCGGTATACCCTATCAGTATGTCCGCGAAGCTTGCCCCGATGCCTCGGTCCTCAAGCTTGGCCTCGTAAACCCGCTGCCGCGCCGGCTGATTGAGGAATTCGCTGCAGAGGTGGATGAGCTGTATGTTTTTGAGGAACTGGAGCCTTTGATGGAGGAGCAGGTCCGCGCCTGGGGCATCGCCTGCAAGGGCAAAGAGCTCTTCCCGCTGGTCGGGGAATACTCGGCGAATCTGCTGCGTAAAGTCTTGTATAACGAGACCGTAGAAGCCAGAACCGTGCCCGAGATTCCGGGCCGGCCGCCGGTGCTCTGCCCCGGCTGCCCGCACCGTTCGGTCTTCAGTGTCATGAAGAAGCTCAAGCTGCATGCGGCCGGCGATATCGGCTGCTACACGCTGGGTGCTTCGCCGCCGCTCGGTGTCATTGAGACTACGGTATGCATGGGCGCTTCGATTGGCACCCTGCATGGTATGGAGAAAGCGCATGGCAAAGACTACATCAAGAACTGGGTGGCAGTGATCGGGGATTCGACTTTTCTGCACAGCGGTATCAATTCTCTGATGAATATGGTCTACAACGGCGGCACCGGAACAGTGGTTATCATGGATAACTCGATTACGGCGATGACCGGACACCAGCACAACCCTGCGACCGGCAAGACCCTCCAAGGTGATCCTGCCCCGACGGTTTCGCTGAAAAAATTGTGCGAGGCTGTCGGCGTGCGCCATGTCACGGAGATGTATGCCTTTGACCTCAAGGACCTCGAAGCTCTGCTCAAGCAGGAGGTAGCCAGAGACGAGGTCTCGGTCATTATCACGCAGTCGCCCTGCGCCTTGCTCAAGGAGAACCCGCCGATACGCAACCAGTATAAGGTGGACGCAGAGATTTGCCGCGCGTGCGGACTCTGCCTCAAGCCCGGGTGCCCGGCCCTGACCAAAGACGCAAACGGCAAGACCAAAATCAACGACACCTTGTGCAACGGCTGCGGCCTTTGCTTCAGGACCTGCCCCTTTGGCGCGATCAAAATGGTCGACAGCGTCATTGATCAGATTTAAGGAGGGCCAAATGGAGACCTATAATATTGTTATTGTCGGCGTAGGCGGTCAGGGGACCCTGCTGACGTCCCGCATTCTGGGTAATCTGGCCCTGACGAAAGATTACGATGTCAAACTGTCCGAGGTCCATGGCATGGCCCAGCGCGGCGGTTCGGTGATCACCTTTGTGCGCTTTGGCGATTCTGTAGCGGAGCCCATTATCGAAGCCGGACAGGCCGACTTGCTGATTGCCTTCGAGCGCCTTGAAGCTGTACGCTATATTCATCTGCTCAAGCCCGACGGCCTGCTCATCATGAACGATGAGCGGATTGATCCGATGCCGGTGGTAATCGGAGCCGCGGAGTATCCTGAGGACAAGATCGCTGCCCTGGATGACAGCGCGCGCGTGGTGCGCATCGCCGCCCGCCGCGAAGCCAGAGAGCTCGGCAACCTCCGGGTTTTCAACACGATCGTCCTGGGTGCCGCAAGCTTGATTATGCCCTTCGCAGTCGAGGAGTGGGAGCAGGTGATCAGTGAGACGGTTCCGGCCAAAACCGTCGACATCAATCTGGTGGCTTTTGCCAAAGGCCGCACCTTTCGCAAAGACCAATAAGTAAAGGAGAAAAGCTATGGAACAGCTATCGGTATTCGTCAAGAATGAAGTCGGAGCCCTGGCGGAAATCACGACCTCCCTCAAGGAGGGCGGGTTTAATCTGCGCGCGTTTTCGATCTATGACACACCTGATTTCAGCATTTTGCGCTTGATCACGGATCGCCCGGGCGAGGCTGAAGCGTGGCTGCGAGACCATGGCTTTTTTTGCAAGAGTTCAGAGGTCCTGGGCCTGCCGCTTGAGGACAAGCCCGGTGTACTCAACGATATCCTGATCCGCCTGCGTGACGCAGACGTGCAGGTAAATTACATGTATTCACTGGTGATTCAGGATAGTGACAAGCCTCTGCTGGTGCTGGCCACTGATCAAATGGCTGAGGCCAGGAAGGCGTTGGGCCTATGAACGGACTGATTTGGAATAAGACCAAGGAATGCATGTCGGCGGAGGACCGCTATAAGCTGCAATCGGCTCGTCTGGTCAAACAGGTAAAACGTGTCTATCACCAGGTGCCGTTCTATCGCGAAAAGATGCAGCAAATGGGTTTAGAGCCTGGTGATATCAAAGGCTTGGAAGATCTGGGGAAACTGCCGTTCACGACCAAGGCAGACCTGCGCGACCATTATCCTTTTGGCCTCTTCGCGGTGCCGCAGTCCGAGATTGTGCGACTTCATGCTTCGTCCGGTACGACGGGCAAACCCACAGTGGTGGGCTACACCCGTGGGGATATTGAATGCTGGCAGGAATGCGTTGCGCGCTGCCTCACCATGGCCGGCGTGACCCAGCATGACAAGGTTCAGGTGGCATATGGCTACGGCCTGTTCACCGGCGGCCTGGGCCTGCACTACGGCGTCGAGAATCTGGGCGCTATGGTTATCCCGATCTCGACTTCCCATACCCAGAAACAACTGCAGCTTATGGAGGACTTCGGGACCACGGTCATCGCGTGCACGCCCTCCTACCTCGGACACCTGATGGACAGCATACTTGAGGCCGGAATTAAGCCGAATCTCCAACTGAAGACCGCGATTTGCGGGGCGGAACCCTGGACGGAAGAGCTTCGCACGAAGATCCAGAATGGTCTGGGCATTGAGCTCTTTGACATCTATGGCTTGAGTGAAATCATGGGCCCCGGTGTGTCGCAGGATTGTGAAGCGCATCAGGGCAGCCATGTCATGGACGATTACTTCTTGCCTGAGCTGCTTGATCCGGATACCTTGCAGGCAGTGCCGGACGGCGAGGTCGGCGAGCTGGTGATTACGACCTTGACCAAAGAAGCTCTCCCGCTCCTGCGTTACCGCACGCACGACCTGACTTCTATCACGCATGAGCCCTGCAGCTGCTGCCGCACGTCGGCTCGTATTGCTCGCTTCCGCGGGCGCTCCGATGATATGCTCATCATTCGCGGTGTCAATGTCTTCCCCTCGCAGATCGAGGCAGCCCTTATGCAGCTGGGTGAAACGAAGCCGCACTATCAGATTATTCTGGAGCGCGAAGGCAACATGGATACCTTCGACATCCTGATCGAGGTCGAGGAACGCTTCTTCTCCGATGAGGTAGCCGAACTCGAGCGCTTGAGCCACAAGGTGTCGCAAACCCTGTCACAGGCCCTGGGTCTTCACCCGACGGTGCACCTGGTCGAGCCCGGTACCATCGAGCGCAGTGAGGGCAAAGCCCGCCGCGTGATTGATAAGCGTAGGATCTATGTGCCCTAAGGCGGTATCAGCGTGTACAATGTAAGCAAAGGGGTAAAGGAGCGGAGGCACTCATGGCACATCAACTAAGCGTTTTTATAGGCAACCAATCCGGCAGGTTTCATGAAGTTGCGCGAGTGCTGGCCGAAAACGGAGTCAATATTCTCTCGTTTTCTTTGGCCGACACAGCCGATTATGGGATCTTGCGCATGATATGTGACAACACCGAGAAGGGGCTCGAAGCCTTGCGCGCGAACAGCATCACAGCCCGCCTGACCGATGTCCTGCTTGTTCCGATCGAGCCGCAGATCGGCTCTCTGACACTGATGCTGGATGTGATTGGGACGGATGTAAATATTGCCTACATGTATCCCTATTCGACGCAGGGACCCGATGCAGGCATGGTCCTCAAGGTGGATGAGCCGGAGCTGGTCAAAGAGCGGCTGCTGCAAGCGAATTTCTCTGTAGCGTGACATCATAAGCTTAACGAATCACGACACCTCCCGGCCTTTTGAGAGAACCGGGAGGTGTTTTTCCATTACTTGATCGGGAAGTGCTCGGCAGTTACTTGTTGAAATGCTTCCACAGGTCGATGGTCAAGATGCCGTCGTCGAAGGCCAGCTCGCTGCGATCAATTAATGCGCCAAGAATCATGAGATCCGCTGAGTCGCTGCTGTCCAGCAGTTCACTGTAGTAATACTCGATATCCGTTGTATTCGGCTGGGCCAAAGACTCTTTGAGCTTCTCGAATTCAGACTCTTCGAGATTCACCTGCCCCTGGAACCAGACCTTCAGTGAGTTGTCGACTGTCTGCAGCTGCATTTTGACCTCTTTAGCATGGTGTTCCAAATAAAACTGGGTCAGGGCGCGAATCATATTGCTGGTGATGTGTTCTGCACGTTTATGCATCTTCTCTGTCTTCCTTTCTGTCTCGGACCGTTCTCAAGAGGGGCACCAAGGCTGCTGCTACAAAACCCGTTGAAAAGCCATTGTTATAGAGATTGACACCGCCGTGCGTGCCAAGCACGTTGCGGGCAAGTGTCGTGTGGAGAAAGCCGGCCAAAACACCGGCAAAGAAACCATATTCTCCCGCGATCGGTGCCAAAGCTGTCGCAAAGAGGGCTGTGATGACAGCGGAGGTATTTGAATGGTTCATCACAGGACTTGTGTAGGTAGCAAGCAGCACACCGAGCATCACGGGTATGGTGTTGCGAGGATGCTTGCCCATAGCCGCGAAACCAGCTACCGAAAGGATCCCGCCTACCACAGCGCCGTTCATCGGTCCATCGACAAGGTAGACATATACAATCGCGATAAAACCCATCAAACCCATGTTGAAGAGCGTCAAGGCGGTGCCATAGAGAATGTCAAAATCCGCTACCAGTCGGCCGCTGTTCCCCAGCAGTTTACCATAGCCCTTCAAGCTCCAGCCATTCAGGAAGAGTCCGACAATTGTCATAAAAGAAAAAATGCCGATCAGCAACAATGTCAACTGCCAGGGCCTATTGACGGAGAGAATCGAAACCGAGTCGATTTTGTGACCATAGGCTCGGAGAATGCTGACACTGATGATCCCCAAAACGCCTGCGACAAAGCCAATATTATAGAGCGTATAGCCTGAGTGGAAACGCAGAAAAGGTCCGCTGAGCGCGGGAGTGGCGAAACCGATCAGCACACCGACCATCAAACTTAGCGGCAGCGAAATGTACAGAGGATACGTTAGGTCAAAAGCGAGGATACTTACCAAAGGCCCAAGCGCAGTGCCAAAAAAAGCCGCCAAAATCACGGAGCCAAAGCGTTGCTTGCGGAAGCGCGCATATAACCAGGCTCCGCCGATAATCGGCAGGACATTGAAGACATTCGTTCCAAAAAATGCGAAGCCGGCTACCATAATCACAGCGGCCATCAGTGTCCCTACCAGACGCGCACGCGTCATGTGAATCATCCAGCAGCCGAGCAGAATAATCAGGCCGCTGTTCCACAAGGCAGCACCAAGGCCGCCAATCACGATGTAGTCGGTAATCAAGGGGGACGGGTCCAGATTGATCCGAATCAGGCCGGCCAAAATCTCCCCCGGCGACTGCCAGAAAAAAGAGGTGACAAAGAACAGTAGGGCAGTACCAAGCAGCAATGACCACTTTATCCGTTGGAGTACGTGGGGACCATAGTCACGCGGCATAATTACTACCTCCCGAGTGTTGATTGATATAGTACCAATTTTAGCGGACTGCAGGCCTGTGCGCAAAAGAAACGGCTGTTTATTTCTAAACAGCCGGGGAAGGTTTCTCGATTGTGTTGGTTAATTGGAAACAGACTAACCGATGAACAGCTGTACTGCGAAAGCTTTGCCGCCGGAAACCACGTGACCGACACCCATCGTAGTGAGTCTGGCGTTTAAAATAGCTGCTTTGTGAGCCGGGGAGGACATCCAGGCATCCACGAAATTCTTTGCAGTGTAGTAGGAGCCGTTGTAGGCCAAATTCTCAGCGGAACGGCTGTACGAGACATTGAACTGACGCAGCACGGTGTAGAAATCGGAACCGTCAGGTCGGGTGTGGGACCACACGCTGACGATCTCGTTTGCCCGGGTCTGCGCGGCCTGTGTGAGTGAGGAGCCGGCTGCCTTCAGCAGTGGAATACCGTGAGCAGCTCGGATTTCGTTGGTATATCGTAAAATATCTGCCTGAAACTGAGCGCTGCCAGCAGTCGCAGACGTATCAGCCGCTTTGGTAGTGGGGACAGGCGTAGGCGCGGCCGTAGTCGGCGCTGGAGTAGTCGGGGCAGGTGTGGTCGGAACAGGCGTAGGCGCGACCGTTGTCGGAACAGGTGTAGGCGCGACCGTGGTCGGCGCTGTAGTAGTCGGGGTAGGTGTGGTCGAAGCCGCGGTAGTAGGAGCAGGTGTGGTGGTGGCCTTCGTAGTAGGAGCAACTGTGGTTGTAGTGGTCTTGGCAGTCGCTTGCAGCGTGGTAGTAGGCGCCGGGCTGGTTGTGACATTCGGCCTTGCTGTCGTGGCTGCGGAAGTGGTGGAGGCCAAAGTGATGGAGGCCAAAGTAGCAGCACTTGTTGTGGGTTTGGCTGGCACTACGATTTCTTTCCTTTGAAAAGGTTTTTTCGCCGGGGCTTGCTGCCTGTTTGCGTTTGTCGCTAAGACTTCACCGCCAGACCGTGACAGGATGTCCGTTACAAGTGAAAGTTCC
>JAAYZH010000154.1 GCA_012514965.1 Clostridiaceae bacterium
ACCTAGATGCGTTTATGATCAATCCCAACGGCCGTTACGGTGTACTGAAGAAGGCAGCTGTTCAGGCCGCCGCGCCGATCAGGGTGCCGGGTGAAAACAATCCCGATACGTTTGCGAAGGTCATTAATCTCGAGAAAGATATTATTGCCAGGCGCCGATCCAGAATCCGTGACACGGTGCTTGCGGCAGTGGTTGCTCTCGTTTGTATTGCCGCGCTGGTGGTCGGACTGAGTTATTTGGCCAAACAGATCGGAACGAACGTCATTCTAAGCAGTGAGAGCGCAAACATGTTCTTGATACAGGATTACTCGAATCGCAGATACTCCGATGTCGAGCCTATTCTGGTCAAAGAAGGCATCAAGCACAGGAAGATCGAAGCACCGAGTGAACAGATCGCCGAAGGCAATATAATTGCGCAAAGCATCGCCCAAGGCACGCGAATCAACCGTGACAGCACCTACCTCTCAGGTGGGGAGCTGATTCTCACCGTTTCGATAGGCAGTGAATTCACATTGATTCCGGATCTCAGCGGTTACACGGGGGCGGAAGCTGTCAATCTCTTGTCGAGCAAAGGCTATGATCTGCTGGTTTCTCAGCACGAGCGTTTCAGTCTGAATGTCGGCGCCGGAACGATTATTGAGATGAATCCGCAGCCCGGAGCGATGGTCAAGAAAGAAAGCCGTATCGATATTTTCATCAGTAAGGGCAAAAACACCGGTGCTGTACCGGATGTTGAGAAGCAGCAGGTCGACGCTGCCAAGGCTTATCTGGCCAGCATTGGCTTTGATGCGAATATTATCGTGCCCTCTTACCTCAAAGGTTCAGAGAAGGATCTTTATGTAGTCAAAATGGAGCCTAAGGCTGGAACTAAAAATATAACAGGTGCTGTGAATCTTTATGCAGGCACCTATGCTGATGCGTTCCCCACGCCGACACCCATACCGACTACGACTGTCGAAACCACCGCGACGGAGGCTCCCACAGAGCCGACGACGGTGCCCACTAACCCACCGCCGACTACGCAGACTCCTGCGCCTACGACTCCGGCACCTACGACTCCGGCGCCTACGACTCCGGCACCTACGACTCCGGCGCCGACCACTGTGGCAGAAGGCTGATGGCTAAGCAATTCTCAACGAATCCGGACGCGCTGCGCATTATCCGTGGAGTAGGCGGCAATTACTGGGTGCGGAGCGCCTCAGGAGAGGAGCTGCAGGTCCAGGCTCCCGGCATCTTTCGCAACCAGGCCGTGCGCCCCATGCCAGGTGATCTTGTCTTGTGTGAGGCCACAAGTGATGAACTGATTCCGCTTCGAATGACCGATATTACGGAGCGCAGCAACGAGCTTCCGCGCCCGCCTCTGGCAAATCTCGATCTGCTCTGGATCCTTATCCCCTTGGCGAAGCCGGAACCGGACCTCTGGATGCTGGACAAAATGCTGACCATCGCCTATGCCCAAAATATCTCCTGTCGCATCATTTTTACGAAACAGGATCTTGTGGATTCCTCAGCCTGCGCTTTGGCAGAGGTCTATGCGCGGGCTGGTTTCGTGGTTAATTTGTCAGACCCCACAAGCCATGCCTTGCATGAGGAGCTGCGCAGTGAACTGCACAATCGCTTTGTAGCCTTAGCAGGCCCTTCTGGGGCCGGTAAATCAACGTTGTTGAATGCTATTCTGGAAGGCGATTACATGCCGACGGGCGAAATTTCCGAGAAGCTAAGACGGGGCAAGCACACGACTCGCCACTCAGAGCTATTCCCGGTGCGAGGCGGTTATCTGGCTGACACGCCGGGTTTTAGTTCTTTGGACTTGGCCCAAGCAGGCGTGACAGAAGAAAGCCTCGTACAGAGCTATCCTGAGATCTGGGACAAGCAGAATGATTGTCGCTTTTTGAGCTGCAAGCATTTGCATGAGCCAGGATGCGCGGTGCGTGGCGCGGCAGACATCGACGCCGGCCGCCTGGAGCGCTATCAGGCTTTCAGAGAATTGCTTGAGAAGGACAAAGCGTACGAGAGAAAGAGGAACTGATTATGAATAAGAGACTGACTATTAATGATTTACGTCACATTATCGCCCCGTCCATCCTGGCAGCAGACCCTTTGCGTCTAGCCGCTGACATCGAGAGGCTGGGCGGAGCTGCCAGGTGCCTGCACATTGATATCATGGATTCGCACTATGTACCAAACATGAACGGCGGTCCTGCGCTCGTGAAAGCTCTTTCTCAATTTACAGATATGGTTTTGGATGTTCATCTGATGGTTGAACGTCCGGAGCATGTAGTCGATATGTACTTGGAGGCAGGAGCGGATATTCTGACCATACACCAGGAAGCCTGCCGGCACCCGCACCGCTGGCTGGGGCGTATAAGGGCAGCCGGCGCTCTGGCGGGTATCAGTTTGAATCCGGGCACGTCGCTCGAAGTCCTGCGCGACTTGCTTCCGGAAACGGATCTGGTACTGCTGATGACGGTGAATCCCGGCTACGGCGGCCAAAAATTCATCCCTGCTATGTTTGATAAAATCAAACGTTGCAGAGAACTGCTGGATCAGCAAGATCACCGTATTCTTCTGGAAGCCGACGGCGGTATTACAGTCGAAAACAGTTCCATGCTCTGGCAGGCAGGTCTAGATGTGATGGTTGCCGGAAGTTCAATTTTTCAAGCAGCTGATCCTGCGGCGCAGGTTCGAGTTTTGGAGTCCGGCAATGGTGGGATCTAGTGTAGAAACGGAGCCGAACTCGATAAACCTTCACAGGCATGGGCATGATCCGGCGGCGTGTACGCAGAGGGAACAGGAATGGGCAGGCCTGTTCTTAAGCGGTCCTTTGACCTGGACAGAGACTTTGACAAAGTGGCTGGCTAAACTGTCCTTTCTTGCTGCTGCCGACGGTGGTCTGGACCACCTTTTTCGCAAAAAGATTCTGCCGCAGCTGGTAGTCGGAGATATGGACTCGGTGGCTTCGGCCTCTTTGGCCTGGGCTGAAGCGGCTTCGGTGGTACGAGAAGTGTACCCGACAGAAAAAAATCAGACGGATGGAGAGCTCCTGATTACGCGCGTGATGGCGGAGGGGTACACGAATCTCCTGCTGGCAGGCTCGCTTGGAGGTAACCGCCTTGATCATATGCTGGGGATCATGCATTATGCACTGGCCCTGCGTAAACGTTTTGCGCTCAACCTAATTCTTACAGACGGCGAACGTTTTGTGATTCCACTAAGCGGCAAAGTCGAACAAACTTTCGAACTTGCGGATTTTTTACCGCAAAGTCAGATCGAAAGGGTCCGTGTTTCGCTGATTCCGATCACAGATGTCGCGAATCTGACTTATCGCGGATTGCGTTATCCGCTGGAGAATCAGTTTATCGAGGCTGGGAGCACCCGCTGCGTAAGCAATGAGGTACTTGCCGCGGGAACCTTTACGCTTTCTATGGACGCAGGTGAAGCACTCTTGGTCATCAACGAAGAAAAATAAAGGAGCCGGCTGCACTGCCGGCTCCTGTTAAGTAATGAAACCTACAGCGTCTTATTGAAGGCCTTCCATGACTGCGTGGAAGGCTTTTTCGCTGCCTTCGATGACGCTGTCCGCAACAGCGTACGAAAGACGGACATGATCAGGCATGCCGAAACCAGTTGCAGGGACCAGCAGTATGTGCTGTTCGGCGCAGCGGGCGGCAAATTCAGCAGCGCTGAGGCCGGCCGGGACTTTGGGGAACAGGTAAAAAGCGCCTGCCGGAGTCTGACATTCAATACCGCAATCACGAAGGATCCCAAGCAGGCGATCACGACGGCGCTTATAGACGGATACATCGACCGGCAGGTCGAGATTCTGTGTTACAACACGCTGCCAAATCGCCGGAGCATTCACGAAGCCCAGTGTGCGATTATAAAAAACCAGGGCCTGAATAAGGTCTTCGTAGTCGGCGCAGGCTGATTGACAGCAGGCGTAGCCGATTCTTTCGCCGGGCAAGGCGTATGACTTCGACCATGAATAGGCAACAATTGCATTGGGAAGATACCGGAGAACAGGGGGAACTACTGCGTCTCCATAGACAATTTCGCGGTAGGGTTCATCGGAAATCACGTAGATCGTGTGGTCCTGAGCGGCCAAAAGCTCTTGCAGCCTGATCAGGGTGTCAGCGGAGTAGATGGCTCCGCTGGGATTGTTAGGCGAATTTATGATGATGGCCTTGGTTTGCGCGGTGATGGCTGCTGCCAGCGCGTCGAAATCCGGCTGAAAATCCTCAAGACAATCTACCTGAACAGAAACACCGCCCGCGAGGCGCACATATTGCGTATATTCCGTGAAAAAGGGTTTGATTAAAATTACTTCTTCACCTGGATTCAGGAGACTTCGCAGAATTATACTGAGGGAACCGGCTGCGCCGACTGTCATCACGACTCCGCGAGCTTCCACAGGCGCACCGGAGCGGGTACTTTCGTAACGAGCCACACTCTCTCTTGCTTCAGCATAGCCGGCGTTTGCCATGTAGGCGTGCAAGCCTTTGACCGATGAAGATGCCTCTGTCTTCAGGGCTTCAAGAACCGCAGCCGGCGGCTCCTGGTCTGGGTTTCCTAAGCTGAAGTCGTAGACATTCTCGGCTCCGTAGATCGCTGCAAGTCTCTTGCCTTCTTCAAACATTTTGCGGATTTGGGAGCCCTTGGCTACCTGGTCTTTGGCTTCACGCGCAATCATTATAGCATCTCTCCTCGAACTTTTTGAATAGTATAGCACGCGAACAGCTTTTGCTTTTACGACTCGTCTGATTCTGTTAAGATCAAGTTAGTAATTCGCACGAATTTTCACTAATTTTTTGATGGGAGACAGGTACCTATGGATTTCAG
>JAAYZH010000155.1 GCA_012514965.1 Clostridiaceae bacterium
GCTCGTCGATGCGGAAGAACAGGAAACGCTTCCGCCTCCTGCTCACACGCACGGCCAAAGTCATGCCCACGGACACAGCCACAGCCACAGCCATAGCCACAGTCACATAGGTGATGCAGGCGGCTCAGTCCGAAGTACTCTAATTGTTTTCAGCATGAATTTACTCTTCGCTGTGGTGGAATTCATCACCGGCCTGCTATTCAATTCAACAGCCATATTTTCCGACGCCGTCCATGACCTCGGCGACGCAATTTCCACAGGTATGGCTTTCTTCCTGGAGAAAAAAGCCAGCAAACACGCTGATGGCAAATATTCTTTTGGCCAGCGCCGCTTCTCACTCTTGGGAGCACTCCTGACCGGTCTGGTCCTCATCGTCGGCGGTGTGCTTGCATTGTGGCGCGCTGTGCCGCGACTTCTGCAACCCGAACCGGTGGAAGCAACCGGCATGTTCTGGCTGGCCCTGGCGGCCATCGCGATGAATGGCATCTCCGCGTTTGCTTTGCGCGGCCGCAGCTCGCGCAGTGAACGTATGCTGAATCTGCATATGCTCGAAGACCTGATCGGCTGGGTCGCGGTCCTGGGACTCTCCATTGTTCTGCATTTCAAGCCCTGGTATTTCCTGGATCCAATCGTCTCCATTGCGATCTCTCTCTTTATTCTGTACGCGGCTATCCCTCAGACAGTGGGGACGCTTCGTATACTCATGGAGTCGGTGCCGGAAAATGTGAACATGGCGGATCTGGCAGCCCAAATCCTGCAGATCGAAGGTGTACACGGTCTGAGTCACCTGCACATATGGTCTATGGACGGGGAAGTCAACAACTTCGCGGTCACACTTTTTGTCGATGTGAATGACATTGACGATCACAAGCGAATCAAGGCCGAGCTCCGCCGTCATCTTGCACCCCATCACGTGCAATGTTCCACCATTGAGCTTGACTACGATCCCGGAATGAATTTCCGCGGAATTCTGTAGTGGCTAGTTGTGTGGCTCTTTTGCCTATACAACTCGCTTATTCGCCTTAAGGTTCGTCAGCAAAATTCACTGCTTTACTTCAATCAAATCCTCTCATCCTGCTCTTAAGCGGAAGGCTTCAGCACAGCCACCGAAAACGGCGGAAAGTTCAAGCTAGCCTGATCCATTGTGACTCGTTCTCCGTCAGGTGACGGCAGAGAGGCTACGAGCTCCCAGCCGCTGTATTCACTCGGCAGAACCTGGCTGTTCGCTTCAGAAGAAAAATTCAGGACTAGCAAAACCCGTTGCGCCCTAGCTTCGTCGTCAGTCCAGGTTTTTGCAACCGCACAGTGTGCCTTCAGGTCGAAGCCAGGGGCCAGCGCTGTGAGTCCGCGAGCGATTTCGGGGTAGAGGGTGCGAATGCGAATGGCTTCACGGTAATAAGACAGCAGGGAAGCGGGATCCTCCAGCTGTTCGGCTATCGTGCCAAAGGGATAGCTGTAACCGTCTGCTTCCATGTCAGGCGGCCCGGAAGTTAAACCGTTTGTCCCTGCTGGGCCCCAGGGCAGGGGGGCCCGCTTGTTTTCGTCACGGCCGGCGCCGCGCATGCCAAGCTCTTCGCCATAGTAGACAAAGCTGCTTCCTGAGGTGAAGAGATTGGCGGCTGCGGCCAAACGCAGTTTGCCGGGGTCTGAGGCCAGGAAGCCGGCCAGGCGACCGGTGTCGTGGTTGCTGAGGAAAGGTGCGTTGATTGCCCCGGGCGCGATCTCGAGGATGGCCTTTTGCGCGTTCGTGAGATTTACGGCGTAGTCGCGGCCGTTCTCGAGGTTGATACTTCGCACTGTGAGGCCGGAGTAGTCCGCGAAGGCAAAGTCGAATAAGGAATCGATCCCGCTGCGGTAATATTGCTTGTAGACTTGGAAGCCGCTCCAGGCTTCGCCTACAAGGTAGGCGTCTGGCTGGATGGCTTTGGCTGTTTCGTTGACCCAGGACAAGACCTCGATGTTTTGAGGATCGTCGCCGGAATAGAATTCTGTGACTGCGTCGAGGCGGAAGCCATCGACTTTCCTATCGACCAGCCAGAACTCCATGATGTTTTCGAACTCTGTGCGCAAGGCTTCGCTCGCTAGGTTGAGATCGGGCATGCCTGACCAGAATTTGCCCTCGTAATACCAGCCTGCTGCCGCGGTTTGATACCAGGTGTTGTCTTTTTTCTCCTGACTGAAGTTGTAGTAGGAGACGTAGGGATTATTGAAGTCACCTTTGGCCAAAGCATCCACCGCGGCGATGAACCACGGATGATCCAGGGCTGTATGGTTTAAGACCAGGTCAATGATGACGTTGATACCGCGAACGTGGGCAGCCGCGATGAAGGCATCGAAGTCTGCCATGCTGCCATATTGAGGATCGATGGCCTTATAGTCGAGTACGTCGTATTTATGGTAGGTGGGTGAGGGCATGATCGGCATGAGCCAGATGCCGTTTGCACCCAGATCATTCATGCTTGCCGGGTCACCGTCGTTGATATAGTCGAGTTTGGCCGTAAGTCCGGCGAAATCTCCGATTCCGTCGCCATTGCCGTCGGCATAAGAGTAGACAAAGACCTCATAAAACGTGCGAAAAAGGTCGTCCAGGGGTTTTGCCGCGGGGTAGGTGACCGTGGAGCTCGTGGGCAGCGGGAGGCTCTCAGTGGCATTCAGGGTCGTCGTGGCTGCAGTTGCTTGGCTTGAGCTGGCAACAGCAGACGTGCTTGCGTGTGATGTCTCAGCTGTTGACCCTTTCCCACAAGAAGACAGGGCTGAGGCCAAAACGCTAAGCGCTAGCAGGCAGCCGGTAATGTTGCGTAATCTGCGTGTCCGGGGTAGAGGTGTTTTTTTGTACATGCCTTTTATCCTCTTGAAAAAGATTGAGGGAGATGAGTTGCCTCTTCTCCCTCAAATGCGTTTGCTGTTGACAGGTTAGCCTTTGACCGCTCCGCTCATGCTCTGGTTGTAGAAACGTTGCATGAGAATAGTCAGGATGCCGATTGGGAGGGAGACCAGGACGGCTCCCGCGGCGAAGTTCAAGTACCAGTCATAGGTTCTTTCTTTGTCCAGCATCGACCACAGTCCGACTGAAACCGTGTAGTACTTACTGTTCGCACCTGCGATGACTTTCGCGAAGATGAAGTCCAGCCAGGGGCCCAGGAAGGACATGAGGATCTGGTAGACAATCATCGGCTTGCTGATGGGGAGGATGACTTTGCTGAAGACTTCCCACTGGGTGCAACCGTCGATCGTGGCTGCTTCATCGAGTGATTTGGGAATTGTGTCCATGTAGCCCTTGAGCAGGAGGAAGCCTGAACCGGACCCGGCCGAATAGACCAGGATCAAGGCAAGGTAAATCCAGTTGCCCTGGGTCAGGCCCATAGCCTTTAGAATGAAATACACTGCGATCATTGCCATGAAGCCGGGGAAAAGCCCGAGAATCATATTGACGTTCATCATGAAACGGCGTGTTTTGTAACGGCGGCGACTCATGATGTAGGCTACGAAGACCACAAATGTAGTTCCGATAATGCAGGCGAAGATCGAAATGAACAGGGTGTTCATGAACATGCGGGGGAAGTCGAGCAACTGGCGATTCGCCGGATCAAACAGCTCGGTGTAATTCCGCAGCGTCAAACCATTCTTCGGGAAGAAATCCTTGAAGTAAGAGCCTGTGTCATTGCGCAGTGAGGTCATCACGATCCAGGCCAGAGGCGCCAGCCAGATTGCACTCAACACGGCTAGCAGAAGGTGAACAAGAGCATTACCGGCAATGGCGCCTGGCTTGCTGGACATGGTTCTGCGTTTCAAATTCGTACTCATTGGAAACCCTCCTCGTCCTTGTAAGATCCGGAAGAACGATACGTAACCAAGGCAACAATCGACAATGTTACGAAGGTAAAGATACCGATGACCGCACCGATATTATAGTACTGCTGATCGACCGTAAGCTTGTAGAGCCAGGTGACCAGGAGGTCTGTATAGCCGGCAGTGGAATTCGGTCTGGGTGGTCCGCCTCCCGACAGGAGATAGATCACGTTGAAATTGTTTATGTTCCCGGTAAACTGCGTGATGATGTACGGTGACATGATAAAGAGGACATAAGGCAGTGTAATTTTGAAGAAGATCACAATACTGTTGGCGCCATCGATACGCGCGGCCTCCGTATATTCTTCGGGGAAGTTTTGGAGAATCCCCGTCACCTGCAGCAGTGTATAGGGAATACCGACCCAGAGATTGATGATGACGACGGTGAACCTGGCCCACATGGGGTTCGTCAGGAAGGGCAGGGGGTCTGTCTCGGCTATCCACTTCAGATCGTGAATCAGGAGCATATTGATGGCTCCCTGAGGCTGCAGCATGGTACGAATGATCAATAGCGAAACAAACTGCGGTACCGCGATGGTGAAGGCGAAGATTACACGCCACATGGATTTTAGCCGTGTCCGCTTGCGGCCGATCAGCATGGCCAAACTGAGGCCCAAGATGAAGTTCAAGGCAGTAGCGAGTACGGCCCAGATAACCGTCCAACCCAACACAGGCCAAAAAGCCTGCCCAACCGAGTTTTGCATATTCACCACACGTGTGAAATTGTCAAAACCCACCCAGTCAAACAACACCAGATGATCATTCTCTTTGCTGTAGTTTGTGAACGCCATCGCGATCATGTAGACCAGGGGCAAAACGGTAAAAATCAGGACGCCCAAGACCGGCAGGGTCAGGAGCAGATTGTGGATTTTCTCGTCAAACAAATCATGAATATCATCTTTTAGGCGGTTGACTTTGCTGCCTTCTTTGTGGAGAAGATCGGCTTTATAAGCGCTCTTTAGTGCCGCACGCCAAATGAAGAAAAAGGCAAAAGAAATCGAGATCGCCACCACACCCCACAAGAGGATCAAAACCGAGTTATGACCTGCGGCATATTCATAGATCATTTTTTCTTCGTTCCAGGTTTCGACTTGCTCCAGCCAGCCCAGTGTAGGCAGCATCTTTATTGCAGGAATGCCTGCGGTGATCATGTAATAGACGTAAAGTACCTGGATGCTCAAGAAGAGCAAGCCCTTAACGATTTGACCATGGATAAGGTTCCCAAAACCCATGATCAGGACGGATAGCTTCGTTGCCCAGTTCCCGTGCAGGATGGCTCCAGAGGCGGTCCAGGGTTCAGCGAAGGCACCCCCTTTTCGCACCAGAGACCGAGACTTGGCCTTTGATTCCATTGTTTACCTCCCGATCGCTTGTCTAAAAAATATTGCTTACTTCGACTAATAAACGGGATACCTGCCGCGTGGCAGATATCCCGTTGGAGACCTAAACACTCTTTAGACGGGAAATCAACTTACGGCTGATGTATTCAGGGCTTTGTTGAATTCCTCAGTACGCTCAGCTGCGTTCTCTTTGGTCACTTCTTTATTTGCGATCGCAACTCCGAAGTTATCAGCAGGAGACCAGTACTGGCCCATGCTGGGCACGAAAGGCTGCAGGAAGGCGGTGTTCGCCATGGTGTCGTTCTGAGCTTGGACCAGCAGATCTTCCTGGATGGCCGGATCAGCTAACAAATCAGTATTGCAGGGGACGATCTTGCGTAGGTCATAGTGAGACTTTTGGGCCTCGGGTCTGGCCAGCCACATAGCCAGAGAAACGGCTACGTCGAGGTTCTCGGAGGTCGGATTCACGCCAAAGGCTTTGGTGCCGCCGAAGGAGAGGAGCTGTTTGTCAGAACCGCCGATGTTGACGGAAGGAAGCTGGGCTGCGCCGAAGTTGTCGCCGAGAGCTTCCTTGACGCCGGTGTAATCCCAAGAGCCGGAGAAAATCGCATTGACTGAACCGTCCTTGAGGCCGGTCAAGCCGGAACCATCAGCATCGACCATAAAGTTTGCGTTTGCCACGAGGTCAACGAGATACTCTGTAAC
>JAAYZH010000018.1 GCA_012514965.1 Clostridiaceae bacterium
AGCAGGGTCTGCAATTGGCAAAACTCTTCACCGATAGAGGCTATTCACTTGCTTATCCGGCAGTGAGTAACCAGGTCTTCGTCCGCTTACCGCTGAGCCTGCGTGACAAGCTGATCGAACAAGGAGTAAGTATCGAAGTGGAGGCAGAGACTGCAGATGAGGCGGTGTGCCGTTTTGTCACATCGTACACCAGCACTGACGCGGAGATTGCGGAGTTAGGAGCATTGCTCTCTGGCCTGCAGAATAGAGGAGAAAATAATGACCGAAACTGAACGCACCGAAAAACTCACAGCCGTGCTGGCGCAAGCCAGTCCGGAGGATACAGCAAGAATTCGTTTCGTCCTCGAAATGGACAAAATGAAGACCATATACAGGCACAGCCTCCTGCTGGACCAGAGCCGTACCGAGACCGACGCGGAACATTCCTGGCAGCTTGCGATGATGGCCCTGGTGCTGGCCCCGCACGCTGAGCCTGGAACAGACATGTTAAAAGTCCTGAAAATGTGTCTTATCCATGATGTCGTTGAAATTGATGCCGGTGACACCTATGCCTACGACAAAAGCGGCAACGGCAGCAAGGCTGCTCGTGAGGCTAGTGCTGCAGAGCGTATCTATGCAATTTTACCTGGCGAGGAAGGCTTGGAACTCAAGGCGCTCTGGGAAGAATTTGATCGCGTCGAGTCCCGAGAAGCTATTTTCGCGAATGCTCTGGATCGTTTGCAGCCGATGTTGCTTCATGTATATACGGACGGGACCAGCTGGCGGGAGAATAAAGTAGAACTGGAAGATGTCTTGGAACGTGCTGAGCCCATCAAACGAGGCTTGCCACAGCTCTGGCCGATGATGGAAAAGCTGCTGAAGACCAGCTTTGAGCTCGGGCTCCTGCTCTAGAACGTGGTCTAAGCCCTCAAACTAAGAAAGGCTGTGAATATGAAAGTGATTTTCCATGTCGATGAAACTGCGAAATGGGATCTGACCCTGGCCAATGCCGGGAATTTTCTGGATGCTGCGCCGGATGCAGACATCATTGTGCTCGCGAACAGCGAAGCCGTACGCTTCTACGCCGATCAGGCTGCCGAGGACGAGCGTTTTATCAAGTTAAGCCGTCACGAAGTGCGCTTTGTTGCCTGCAACAATGCGCTGAAGGGTGCGAAAATCAGCCTTGAGCAGCTGCCCGCTCCTGTAGTAGTGGTACCGGCAGGTGTCGTCGAGCTTGCCGCACGCCAAGCGCAAGGTTACGCTTACATCAGGCCGTAGAGAGCGCGGCGCAAAGGTTTTGCCAAGAAGAGACAGAAGAACGGCGGTCTCCCCAAGCAGGGAGTTCCGCCGTTTGCAATTCCGTCCACACAAGCTGAGGGGTGATTCAGCCGCGTCCGATGTTCGTAGTCAGGTCGACGTCTTTGGCATAATCCACACCCTCGAGACCGAAACCGAAGAGCTGATAGAAGTCATGCCAATAGCCTTCGATGTCACAATATTGCGCCATATTCTCGTTGGTGACGGCGAGCCAGGCCTGCTCCACAGGATCTTGTACCATAGTAGCCATTTCCCAGTCGTCCATGCGAACCAATTCTTCATCGTCTGTAATTACGTTGCCGCTGTCTGTGGCGATGCGGTCTGCCAGCATGCGGTACATCTGTTCGATGCAATCTTCGTGTGTGCCGAATCGCTTCATCACCTTGAAGAGTATCGTCATGTAGAGGCCGACAGAAGGGATTGCTGAGCTGGCCTGCGTAACAACCGCCTTGTTAATCGACACATAGGCGCTGTAGTTGCCGTCGAAGTCCATCCGCATTCGTTTGGCCGCTTCGTAGAGGTCCTGCTTGGCCTTGCCGATGCTGCCGCTGTAGTAGATAGCCTGCGTGACAGCCGGCCCAATGTACGAATAGGCCAAAGTCACCGCACCCTTGTTCAGCGCGCCTGCTTCGTCGAGAAAGTGCATCCAGTCTTCCCAGTCGCTTCCGCCCATAACCATGACGGTGTTGTAGACTTCTTCAGCGGTCGCCGGCTCGATTGTAGCGGTTTCTATGCTGTTGTCGCTGAGGTTCAAGGTCTTGTTCACGTAGGTCTGGCCGACAGGCTTTATGACAGAATTATATACAGTACCGTCTGTCATCGTGCGGCGCGGTGCGGCCAAAGAATAGACCACCAGGTCAAACTTCTCACCCGGCATCGTCTCTTGAAAGCGTCGCAACGTTTCTTCCTTGACTTCACGAGAGAAAGCATCTCCATTGACGGTAACAGCCTTGCGTCCGTCCGCCTGCGCGAAGGATTCGAAAGCTTCGTTATTGTAGTAGCCGGGAGTCGCGGTACGACGCTCGGTGGCGGGACGCTCAAACATGACACCGACGGTATTGGCCGAAAGACCATAGGCTGCTGCGATTCGTGTAGCCAAGCCGTAACCGGTCGAGCTGCCAATCACAAGTACGTTGCGGATGCGACTGCTGATGGGGCCTTGTTCTTGAACATACTCGATCTGCTGCCTCACATGTTCGCGGCAGCCATCGGGGTGGGCGGTCGTGCAGATAAACTGGCGAATCTTGGGTTCGATTATCATAGGATTCAATCTCCTTTGTTAGCTAAGGGTGGGTATAATGAAATGTTACCACACGACGGTGCCCGATAAAAATGAGTAGTTTTACACTCTGACGGTGCCAAAGAAAGATTGTGCTTATTATGCGGCATTTCCTGCTCTGCTGAGCCAGTAGAAGACACGGAATCGCGCCTACAGTCTGCAAGAAGCCTTTGTGTCCACACAGTAGTACGAAATGCGTTATGCTGTAGAAAGTTTGGCTCAATACGTTTAGACGTTCAGACCAGTACAAGAAACAGATTTTCCAGCAACGGAGGGGCATTTTCATGGCAACGAAAGAATGGATTTTACTGGGACTCGGCATCGTCATTCTGATCTCTGCCTACTTCTTGAGAAATCTGCTGGGACGCTTGCTGCTGCAAGGTGTGCTGTTTCCCTTGCGAAAGAAGAATCCGGCAAAAGCCGAAGCCATTATTCCCGTGATGATGAGACCGCTTGGCTGGTTCCTCATGGCTTTGGCCGTCGGTCTGACCTTGCCTTTGTTTCCTTTCGCGGAGACGATCAGCGGATTTTTCTACAAGCTGATGAATTCGCTCTATATCGCGATTGCGGTCTGGCTGTTCTACGTTACGGTACAGCATTTTTTGAACTATGTGGATGCCAAAGGTGTCGAGCTGGTACATCCCCTGAATCAAACTGCAAAGAAATATTTAAGCGGCGCGATCCGGGTTGTGATTATCGTGGTGGGCGTGATCCTGGTACTTGAACAGTGGTTTACGAATTTAGGCGGCCTGATTACGAGCCTGGGGATAGGCGGTATCGCTTTGGCCCTGGCAGCGCAGGATACGGCATCGAACCTGGTTGCCGGTCTTGCGATCATGCTGGACAAGCCCTTTGACGTGGGGGACTGGGTCGAGACGAAAAGCTCGTCGGGTGATGTATCCGGTACGGTGACCGACATCGGTCTGCGTTCGAGCCGGGTGCGAGCGCTGGACGGAAGCTTCGTTACGGTCCCCAATTCGCTGTTGGGAGCTGCTGTGATTGTCAATGGCACGAAACGTCAGATTCGCATGGCGAACCAGGAGATTCCCTTTAGCGCAGACACCGATGCCTCCAGACTGGAACTATTTCGCAGCCGTGTTTTGGCAATCCTGGCAGCAGATACGGAAGTACTCGAAGGTACAGCTTCGTTCTTGTTAACCGGATTCGACAGAGGTGCCGTGATTTGGCAATGTCGCTTCCAGACAGGGGCGGATTTTGGTACACATATGGAAACACGCAATCGGATCAATTTACGAATCCTCAGCTTGGCTGAAGAGCTGGAGATCGAATTCGCTCAAGGCTTTGCACCCGCTAAGAAATGAGGTCTATATGAAAGAAAAAACAGAAGTCTACTTAATTCGCCACGCAGTGACTGCGTTGAATCAGAGCGGCCATTTTCAGGGCCTGAGTGACATTCCCTTGAACGAGGATGGTCGCGAGCAGGCAATACACTTGCGCAATCGCTTTGTGCAGGAGGGGACAAAACTCGACCACATATACGTCAGCCGCTTGGTACGAACACAGCAGACGATTCAGCCTTTGGCCGAAACCCTCGGTCTGGAACCGCAGGTCAAAGAAGGGCTCCATGAAGTAGACGGCGGCCTTATGGAAGGTCGTCACAACTCCGATAATGTGAGGGACTACCCGGAAGTTATGGACACGCTCATGCGTAACCCGTTTTTTGCCCAGATGCCAAACGGTGAAAGCGGTCGCGAAGTTTATGACCGCGTGGTAGCGGCGTTCCTCGACATTTGCCGCACGAACAGCGGCAAGACTGTGGCGGTGGTCACACATGGTTTTGCCCTGCAAATGCTGAGTTCCTTCCTGGAAGCAAAGGCTCCGGAGGATACCAAACGTCTGATCTGCGCGAATACAGGTGTTTCGCACTTGTACTACTCGGAAGGAAAGATCGAAATCGACTATCTCTATGATTCTTCCCATTTGCCGGCCAAGTGGAGCGAGAGCAACGAAAACCGCGGTACACAGGCGTATTTTGCTTATCTAAAGGAAAAAGAAAATTCTGCTCAAACTGCTGTGGGCAAACAAGAGCAGGGCAAACGTGCTTGACGGACGGTGGAGCCTAAATATTCTCGGCTAGGGCTGCAGGTACAGTAAGTACGCTGCTGTAGACTCCTGGAGGACTTTTTTGCTCATCCAAGGATAGTCGGTCTGGTAAGCACGAGTAAAGTCAAGTAAAATATGACCCGATGATTTTGGGGATTGCATAGAGAAAGAGGCTGTCATTATGTTTCGCAAAGAAGAGTTTCGCTTTCCGTCCCGCGACGGACATACGCAGCTTTATGGCGTTCGCTGGCTGCCTACTGGCGAAATCAAGGGTCTCGTACACCTGATTCATGGACTGAATGATTACATGGGCCTCTATGATTTATTTGCTTCTGCTTTGGCGGCTTCCGGCTACCTCTGCTTTGGCCATGATCTGCTCGGTCATGGTTTGTCTGCTGAATATGAAGAGGATTTAGGCTACTTCGGCTCAGAGCGTGGTGATGATTATGTGCTCGCTGATATTCTTATGCTGACTCGTTTTATGCAAGAAAACTACCCTGAGAAGCCTCTTGTCCTCCTGGGTCAGGGCATGGGCTCCTACTTTGTCAGGCGTTTCCTCTTTACCTGGCCCACCGAAGCCAACGGTGCAGTGCTCTTGGCGAATAACAGCCTTAAACCCTGGCAAGTTAGACTAAATTCCGCATATACCACAGTGGCGGCACTATTCCGCAAAGAACGCTACAGACCATCTCGTGTCAGCAGGGCGATTCTGAGGCAAATGAACGGTCATCACAGCCCGCATCGTTCTGCGTTCGCCTGGCTGGCTGAAGATCTGCCTAGTGGCGGAAGTCACTACAACAAGCATGTGCCCACCTTGCGCTTATACCGGAATCTCAACCACACGCTGGGGATCTTGGCGAGGGAAGAGAGCGTTCTGGAGATGAGCAAGGATGCACCGCTCTTGATTGTGGGCAGCGAGCAGGATCCTCTAGGGAAACACGGGGTAGAGGCGAGGAGACTGGCTAGTCTCTTTAAGCAGGGGGGCATTCGTTATGTGTCGCTCAAGAATTACCCAGGTGAGCCGGATCCCGAGGATTTGGAAGCCGATATCCTCAGCTGGCTGGATGCCTGCCTCTACTTGCTGGACAGGCAAGAGACGGGGACAGGCAACTAATCCAGGCAGCGCACTGCTTAATTATGCGGTTAAGGGCTTTCTATTCTTCTTCTATTCTTCTTCTATTCTTCTTCACCCGGGAAGTTGTAGACGCGTGACTTCATCTGATCCTGGTGCAAAGCCAGGAACTCATCGTAGGTCATCTGATAATCATGGAGTTTCCCGGCTCCGTCGATCGTAACCACGCGGTTGGCAATCGTCTGAATAAACTGGTGGTCATGCGATGTGAACAGCATGACTCCCTGGAAATTGATGAGGGCGTTGTTCAGGGCCTGTATCGATTCCATATCGAGGTGGTTCGTCGGGTCATCCATCAGCAGAATATTTGCGCCGCTCAGCATCATGCGGGACAAGAGACAACGTACTTTCTCACCACCGGACAAGACGCGGACAGGCTTCAGGGCTTCTTCACCGCTGAAGAGCATACGGCCGAGGAAGCCTCGGACGTAAGTTTCATCACGTGAATCCGTGAACTGCCAGAGCCAGTCGACAATGCTGTTGTCCGAGTCGAATAGATCACTGTACTCTCTGGGGAAGTGTGCTTGACTGGTCGTCGTGCCCCATTTGAATATGCCCGCCGCAGCTTCTGCAGAACCCATCAGCACTTCAAACAATTTGCTGGCTGCCTTTTCGTCCTCCGCCAGGACCACTACCTTGTCACCGCGTTCCACACGGAAAGACGCATTGTTCAGCAGCAGAACACCTTCATCTTCGATTGAGAGCCCCTCGGCCCAGAGGACATCGTTGCCGATCTCGCGGTTTGGCTTGAAGTCGATGTAGGGATATTTGCGGGAAGAAGGCCGGATATCCTCCAGCTCGATCTTCTCGAGCGCCTTCTTGCGGGAGGTTGCTTGCCGTGACTTAGACGCATTCGCGCTGAAACGCGCGACGAAGTCCTGCAGTTCCTTGATCTTCTCCTCTTTCTTGCGGTTCGAGTCCTTCATCTGGCGCAGGAGCAGTTGAGAAGATTCGTACCAGAAGTCGTAGTTGCCTGTGAAGAGGGCAATACGGCCAAAGTCGATGTCGGCAATATGCGTGCAAACCTGGTTGAGAAAGTGGCGGTCATGGGATACGACAATGACTGTGTTCTCGAAATTGATCAGGAATTCTTCCAGCCAGGCAATAGCTGCCAGATCAAGATGGTTGGTAGGCTCATCGAGAAGCAAGACGTCGGGATCGCCGAACAGGGCCTGGGCCAAAAGCACCTTCACCTTTTCGGACGTCTCCAGCTGCGACATGCTCTTGTAAATCCGGTCAGCTTCTAAGCCGAGGCCTGTCATGAGTTCAGCGGCGGAAGTCTCGGACTCCCAGCCGTTTAGCTCCGCATACTCTGCCTCTAATTCCGCGGCGCGAATGCCATCGGTTTCGGTGAAATCAGTCTTCGCGTAGAGACGCTCTTTCTCTTTGGTCACAGCATAGAGACGGGGATTGCCCATCAGGATGGTATCCAGAACGGTTTCCTTGTCGAATTGGAAGTGATCCTGACGCAGAAACGACAGTCGCTCGCCGCGGTTCAGCGCGATATCGCCGGTGGTCGCCTCGAGCTCACCCGAGAGAATGCGGAGAAAGGTCGACTTGCCGGCGCC
>JAAYZH010000156.1 GCA_012514965.1 Clostridiaceae bacterium
TACGAGAGCGGGAAACTCCAGGCCCGCCTCGATCAGCCTGACAGCCTCGCGGACCAGCAGGCCCTCAGCACCGGAATTCACCTTCGTGTCAATCAATGCGACCCGGTCAGCAGCTTCCGGCAGCTCCGCGATAGCCTCACGGAAACGTCCATACGTGCCGCTCATCTCTGCCGATACCGTCAGTACGATCACCTTGTCATAGTGATTGAGGATCGGCTTCAGGAAGCTGTGAATCTGAGCGGTATTCAGCTGCGCCGTCGACGCGCCGATGATATGCTCCTGCAGGTAACCGCTGTCGATCGTGACTTTGTCCAGATAGCTCACCCCCCCAACAATGATGTTGATCGGGATCTGGAAGACCTTATGCTCGTGAACGAACTCCGGAGGCAGGTCGGCAATCGAGTCTGTAACGCAGGCAATCTTCGCCTCACGCGGTCCGGCCAAAAGATTCTGCCACACCATGTCGTCCGCCTTGTGCTCCAGGATCGTCCCCTGTTCTCCCGCCAGGCGAATCATCCGCCAGGGCTCATTCGTGTGCATATGCACACGGGCCAAATTATCCGCACTCGACACCAGCAGGCAGTCACCCAGCGGTCGCAGCTCTTCACGCAGGCGCTCCGTGTCAAGCGTATCGGACTCCAGCAAGACTTCAGTACAGTAACGGAACGGGATCTCTTCGTGCTCACCGAAATTGTGAATATCTTCATCCGTGTGAGCCGTGACCTCCGTGCCTGCAGACCTCTCAATGTGCGCCGCTCGGCCCAGAATCCCCTGCACGAAACCATCCATAAAGTAGTAATACCCCAGGGCGCCGGCATCCACGATACCCAGTGACTTCAGCATCTTGAGCGTCGTCGTCGTCTCATCCAGCGAGACCTTAATCCGGTCCAGGGCGAGTTCGAGCAACTCCTGCGGGGAACGGCTCTCGTCGAGCGCCTCTTTGAAACTCACCGACCAGGCCCGCATCAGGGTCAGGACCGTGCCCTCCACAGGATTCTCCAGCGACTTATAAGCCTTCTCGTACGCTACGTGGAAGTATGTCGCCAGCTCATCGAGTGTGATGGCAGTGCTCTCCGTACTCGCCAGGTAAAGACCATTGAAGTACTGCGAGAAAATCGCCCCCGAATTGCCGCGCGCTCCAATCAGAGCCGAGCGTGCAATGTCCTTGAGTGTCGATCGCACATCTCCGTAGTCTTGGGCATGGGAAAGAATGTATTGCATCGTGTGGGCCAAATTGTTGCCGGTGTCGTTGTCGACCACGGGGAACACATTAATGCGGTTGAGGTCATCCTTCTTCTCTTTCGTCCGGACAGCCCCGTGCAAAATCGCTTGATAAAGAGTCTGGCTGCTGATTGTCTCTGTCATCAGAACCTCGCACTGATCCAAGTGGTAAGCGCACATGTAGAACCGGTGACAAAGCTGCCCCAGATCAGGTCGATCACAGTCATCGACACCGGCCAGTCGCGCAATGTCGCAAGATTCGTCAAGTCATAAGTGGCATAGGTCACCAGGCCAAAGAAAGCGCCCACACCCAGTGCATAGAGCACCGACTGCTTGTCGACCGCCGGATTGATGACAAAAAACACCATCGCCGCAATGAAAAGCAGATAGAAGATCGCCGCGGCCGGGAAATTCACCTTGTCAGCCATGAGGTGTCCGATTTTCGCCTGGTATAGCTTCCTCGAAATAAAGACCAGCCAAACCAGATCAATCAGCGTAAAAACAACCAACGCAATCAGATAATGCTTGATAAACTGCATAAATA
>JAAYZH010000157.1 GCA_012514965.1 Clostridiaceae bacterium
CATGGAAGCTTTCTAATCGAATGAATTCGACCTTAATACTTGATGTTTTCTATGATGCATATAATGTAAGAAAACCTCAAGGAAATTTACTCTTCCATTCGGATCGTGGTTCTCAGTATCGATCCTTTAAAGTAAGAAAAGTAATGGATGACTATAACGTAGTACAATCCTTCTCAAAAAAATCATACCCTTGGGATAATGCAGTTATAGAATCATTTTTCAAATATTTAAAACATGAAGAAACAAACAGACGTTCTTTTTTAGAAACCGAAGATTGCCAGAAATGTCTGTTCTCTTATATCAATGGTTTCTATAACCCCTTTAGACCTCATTCCTATAACGATTGGCTGTCCCCTGACGAAAAAGAACTTGAATTTAATCAATTAGTTTCCTAATTACTGTCCAGTTTATTGACATCGGTCCACATATAAAATCCCACGCACTGAACTAGAGAAATGCAAGGAACGTGACGATTTAAAGCAAAGTGGTGTGTATTTTCTTTTCGGTATTTCTGACCAATTAGGAGACAATGTTGCCTATATCGGTCAAGCTGGAGCAAGAAAAAACGGGGAAGGAATATTGTACCGTCTGCAAGAACACAAGCGGAATCCTGACAAGGACTATTGGACAGAAGCTGTAGTATTCACGACTTCCAATAATTCCTTTGGACCCACAGAAATAAGTTATCTTGAGAATCGATTTTGTAAAATGGCATTAATTGCGAATCGTTACAAAATGCAAAATGGTAATGACCCGACACCAGGTAACATCACCGAAGAAAAAGAAAGTGAGCTAGAAGAGTTCATTGATTACGCTAAGATTGTTATGGGGACATTAGGACATAGAATATTCGAACCTATAGATGCATCTTCTTCCTTAGTCAATGCCGTTGATCATGCTGTTGATAGAGAGCCAGTTTTACACTTACAGACTAACAAAGCAAAAGCCACGGGTAAAAGAACCAACGAAGGATTCATAGTTTATGCGAATAGCGTGGTTTCTCTCACACCAACTAAAAGTTGTCCTGACCCAATAATTAAGCGAAGAGAGAGTCTAGCAGATAAAATTGATGATTCTGGTATTCTCAGAGAAAACCTATTATTTGGTAGTCCTTCGACTGCGGCTGCTTTTGTTACTTTTTCTAGTGCCAATGGAAATATTATGTGGAAAACAGCCGATGGGCGCACCTTAAAAGACTTTGAGAATTCAGAAATTTAGTTTTTACTTTGGTACTGCAATTTGCTCAAGACATATTGGATAGCCACCAAATCAACTCACCATTATTTTGCCAACCATCTTATCAACTCACTTAGCCATCAGTGGCATTTGCTGATGGCTTTTTAATTTCACCAATCTTGGATAACTTCCCTCAAAGCACAAAACCGTGATTATCCTTCCGGCTTAGAACCAGACCTCAAACCACGGAAAGCCTTTATTTACTTATCTTATTACACTCTTACTTATCTACCCTTGACATCAATACTACCGTCTCAACGTGCATGGTCTGGGGGAACATATCGACAGGTGTGACAGACACAAGATCGTAATCAGTTTTAAGTTCTTTCAGATCGCGGGCCAGTGTCGCAGGGTCGCAGGAAACGTAGACGATGCGGTTAGGCGCAATTGCTTTGATAGCGGCCAAGAGGGCTGGGTCGCAGCCTTTGCGCGGCGGATCGACCAGGACCACATCCGCTTGGAGGCCATCGCGGACGAGCGAGGGCAGGACTTTCTCGGCCTCCCCCAGGAAGAAGGAACAACGCCTGCCCAGGCCATTCGCGTCGGCGTTACGACGTGCGTTTTCGATGGATTCGACTACGACTTCGATGCCGATGACTCGGGCTGCCTCGCGGGCCAAAGCACAGCTGATCGTCCCGCTGCCGCAGTAGAGGTCCAGGACGGTTTCACGGCCACTCAAGCCGCAAGCCTCGACGGCAAGCTCATACAGCCGCGAGGTCTGTTCGGAGTTCACTTGGAAGAAGGCGGGCGGCGCAATTTCGTAGCGCAGGCCGTTGATCGTTTCTGTTATGGTTTTCGCCCCATATATGTGAAGCCATCTGCGACCGGGCACGGTTGCTGCGCGCTCGGATGCCTGATTGAGCCAGAAGGACGCGAGCTTCTTGCCTTGGCTGGCCAAAGCCCGGGCCAGTTTTTCGGTCAGACGGGCCAGTTCGGGGGCGGCGGCCAAAGCGTCGGGATTACGAGCCAGCAGCGCTACCATAACTTCTGGCGTGTTTTTTGCAGTGCGAACAAGCAGCTGTGTGACGGCTGCAGCGCGGGAGAAATCGCGCACAAGACTGCGCACCAGATCGGCTGCCGGATCCTGGATCAGGCAACGTGTGCCATCGACGATTCGGTGAGAGGCAGCGGCATAGAAGCCGATCTGGACCCGATCGTTCTCGTAAGCTACAGGGTACTGGGCGTTGTTGCGGTATGCCCACTCAGAGGGGCTGGGGACAGTTTGGGCGGTTATTGGCTCGAGTGTTTCGAGGGGGAAACCGCCGAGACGGCTGAGTGCGGTCACTACCTGCCTTCTTTTGGCCTCGAGCTGAGCGCTATAAGTGAGGTGCTGCAGATTGCAGCCGCCGCAGTCGCCGTAGAGCGGGCAAGGCGGCGTAATGCGATCCGGTGAAGATTCGAGCCGTTCGACGGTGTGGCCCTCGGCCAAGCGCTTACGGACGGAGTCAATTTCGGCGGCCAAGGTCTCACCCGGCAGAGCATTGGTGACAAAGAGCGTCAGTCCTTCGATCATGCTGCCCTGGGCATCGAGCGGCCGGCAGATCCCGCGTCCGTTGACATCCAGGTCCCGGCAGTACACGCGAAGGCGATCTCCGGTGGTGACGGAGGGGCGGCTCTCAATTGCATCAGGAGTACTTTGTGAATTCACAGGCTGGACCTTTCTATATAGAGGGAAGAAAAAAGGGCCGGCTGTCGGCCCCTCCTGGTTGTAATTCTAGCGAACGTAGTGGATGATCATTTCGTGGTGCTTGGGCTTCCACTCACTGACGGGTGTTTGAGGATACCCCAGGCTGACACCGGCGATCGGGCGGAAGCCTTGCGGTACGCCAAGTTCACGGAATAGCTCGTGCTCGTTCCGGAGCACACGCAGCCAGCCGTGCAGGTAGACGCTGCCCAGCCCAAGCTCGGTCGCTGCGAGCATGACATTTTCGGCAATTGTGCCGGCGTTGCTTTTGCCCATACCATCCGGTCCCAGTGTGTCTTCGTCAACCGAAATGACCAATAGGGTCGGAACGGAATAGAGCGGATCCGCCTGTACATCTCCCGTTACTTGACGAATTCTTTGCGTGAAACGATCGACCCATCTAAAGTCCTGGACCACGGTCAAGTGAACACTGTCGTAAATTCCACGAGCAATCGGAGCTTGTCGGGCGGCCAGGAGCAAGGTCTGCAACGCACTATCCGGGATCTGGTCATCGGTATAGGCGCGGCAGGATTGGCGAAGCTTGAGGCAGTCTAAGGTTTCCATGATTTCTCTCCTTTTGTTCAGTTATGTTCGTGGGCCCGGTTTTGGCCAAACAGGTCTAGGCTGTGAAACTACGCAGCTGCACAGAGACGCCGTCCGGATCGTAGACGTAGAAGTATCGCGTACCATCATCCGGCTCTTGGATCGGCGAGGGATTGAGGTCCAGCTCCGCGGCCAGCGCGTGCATAGGCTCGAGCTTATCTGTGGCAAAACAGAGGAACATACCCTTGCCCTCGAAGGTCTGACCTCCGGGAATGTGGATGAACTCGAGCTGGGTCTCTCCTTCCCCATTGCTCAGAAAGGCAAGCTCAGCCACACCGGCCGTAAAGCGGCGGTCCACCCGAAGCTCGGTCATGGTCTCGTAAAAGGCGATGGTCCGGTCCAAATCTTTTACCCGAAAAGTAATGTGTTGTAAATGCATGTGAATTTCCCTTCGATTGATTTGTCTCAGGATACCACAGCAGCGGCCACGCCTGCTGTCACGGTTTCTTCTTGAAGTGGCGACGCACGAGGAGGAGCAGGTTCACACCTGCCGCCCCAAGGAAGACCCAGGAAGGCCAGGGTAGGCCTGCCAAGCCGGGAACGGTGTCAGACATGGCGAAGATCGCTGCGGCAAGGCTGAAGGCTGCGCATAGGATGGCCGGCAGAAGCTGATCATAGAAGCGTTTGCGCTCTTTGAATGAGCGGCTCAGGCCGTTGACCTCAAGGTGAAGGCTCAGTTCTCCGCTGTTGGCCCGGCGGAGCAGCTCCTCAATTTCCGCCGGAATCCGCAGCGTCTTGTCCGCGGACATCAGCAGATATTCAGCGTTCTTGCGGAGGCGGCGTTTGACCTCGTCTCCCAGAAGCTCAGAGGTATAGATGTGATTACGCATCATTTCGATGAAGTTAATGTCCGGGTCAATGAGCACCAGCGTTCCCTGCATGGTGAGGATACCGCGACCCAGCATCGTTACACCGCCGGGTACGGAGAGGGCGTGTTCGCGGGCTATCCCCAGCGTCTCCTGCAGCATCAGGCCGAGATTCATATTCTTCAGTGGCATATTGGCATATTTGGCCAAAAGCAAGCCCACATCGGCACGCAGACCAGCCAGATCCACCGTCTTCGTGGCGTGCGTCAGGGTCAGCAGGACCTCCGTGACTTCCCAGGCATCGTTCTGGACAATACCGATGACGGCGCGCTTCAAGAGCTCGCGCTCGACCTGTGAAAGCCTGCCCATCATGCCCAGATCCAGCCACACGATCTTGCCTTCCCGCACCACGAAATTACCGGGGTGGGGGTCGGCCTGGAAGAAGCCATCGTCGAGAATCTGCTTCACGTAGTTCTCGACCAGCTTCTCACCCACCTCGCGCGCATCATAACCGGCCTCGGTCAGCGCCGCCAGCTCGTCGATCTGTATACCCTGCACATCCTCCATCACGAGGACTTTGGCCGTGCTGAGTTCTGCATAGACGATCGGTGCCGATACGTACACAATCCCGGTGTTGCCAAGGCTGAAGTCCGAGACATTCTTCGCCTCGATCAGGAAATCCAGTTCCTGCTGCGCTGTAGCCCAGATCTCGTCAATCACCGCGTCGAGATCCATCGTGTTGCCGATGCCCCTGGCAAAGGGGCGGAAATAGCGACGCAGGAAGTGAAATACGCCATGGAGTAGAGCTACATCGTTTGCCATGGTCTTGTAGATACCTGGTCGCTGCACCTTCAGCACTACACGTTCGCCGCCCGGCAGCACAGCCCTGTGTACCTGCGCGATCGAGGCCGTCCCTACCGCCACAGGATCCACGACCGCAAACAGTTCCTCAAGCGGCCGCTTAAGCTCGTTTTCTACTACCTTGCAGATTTGGCCAAAGTCAAGCGCAGTCATCTCCGAACGCAGCAACGCCAGCTCATCGCAGTATTCTACCGGGAGGAGATCATTGCGCATAGACATGATCTGACCGAATTTCACATACGTCGGTCCCAACTCCTCAAGCGTACGGCGAAGCTTAGTGGGCGTGGCCCCTCTCAAAAGACCGCCGCGGAAAATAATCGTAAGGATCTCTCTAAACCTGGCCCGCTCGGCCTTGCTGCTAGCCATCACGCCGACCCGTTACGGATCCACTGCTTCAATTTCGCGCATCTCAGCCGGGTAGAGCTTCTCACGCAGGAGGCGGCGGTCCGCTTCGCTCAATTCTTCGAAATGAGCCAGGACTTTGCCGACCGCTGCCTCCACTTCGTTCATACCCTCCGCTTCTTCTGCCGTTGCTTCAGCCGCTGCTTCAGCCGCTGATTCTGCGTGCGCAGTCTTCACCTTCGCCTTCGCCTCTTCCTTGAAGGCATGGGCTCTATGCTTGAGCTCCTCATTCAGGACTTTCCCCTGTTCAACGGTGAGCTCGCCTCTGCGCGTCATCTGCTCAATGAGCTCCTGCGATTTCTCCAGGGTGGTCGCCGCAGCGCCCAGGCCGGCCAAAAGCAGGTTCTTGATTCCATCACCAAACTGATATGCCATATCCTTGTACCTCCCTATTAGGATCATCTAGCTATATTTTAGCACGCTGACTGGTCGGAGGCTTAGGGCACACGCGAAAACAGCCGTGTTCTGTGAGGCCTCCGAAAAAGCCACCCGTGGATGTGGCAATTTTCGCTGCTGTACGAAATCTGCCTCACGATTAGTAGCAGCAAAAGTTGCTACAACAGACCTTAAACTCGGATTTGGAAGGTTTTTGTCGCTGGGAGGGCCTGGGATGACAAAAATCGCTGTAATCCGACCCCGACCTCGGATTAGAAAGGTTTTTGTCACCGGGAGGGCTTGGGATGACAAAAATCGCTGTAATCCGACCCCGCCCTCGGATTAAGAAGGATTTTGTCACAGGAGAGGGCTTGGGATAACAAAAATCGCTGTAATCCGACCCCGCCCGCGGCCTGGAATATCGAAAATTTTGGCCACCGTACCCCCGGAAATCTGAAAAAATCCCCCTTTGACCGACCAACGTTTGCCCGACCACCATCTTAGTAATAGGCCATCGTATCAAAAGAAAAAAGATCGCAAAAAAGCTGCCCCTAATCAAGACAGCCCCCTGTGGCAACGCCGAGATTGCCGATAATAAATGGTGCGGACAACAGGACTTGAACCTGCACGGTATAAACCACTGGAACCTAAATCCAGCGCGTCTGCCAATTCCGCCATGTCCGCAGATGAGGAACATTATACTTTCGAGTATCGAAGCTCGTCAAGCAAACTTTATGGATGCTGCCCAGCCCGGACAGTGTTTTCGCCTGTGACTAACTCCGCCGTTGCCAGCATATCTGTCACAAGCTCAGAAATCAGGAGATGTCCGGTCGTATTCGGATGTACGCGGTCACCGGCAATCGTCATATAGTGGCGCCGGGCAAGCAACTGGTCGAAGGCCGCTTGGGTGTCGACAAGCCACACACGCTCATTCTCCTCAGCCACGGCGCGGCAGACAGCTGCGTATTCATCCGTCATCGACCGCATAGGATCATCTGCGTGCAGCTCCAGGAAGAAGGGCGTCAAGAGCAAGATCGCTTTGACCTCAGGCAGTGTCGAAGCGATCAACGTGCGCAGATTCGCGGCATATTCATCCACGGTGACCTGATCCTTGCGGCCCGGACAGTCGAATTCCCGCCAGACGTCGTTGATTCCGATCAGAATCGAGACGACAGACGGCTTGTGTGCCAGGACATCGCTTTCCCACCGCGCCAGCAGATCGCGTGTGGTATTGCCGGAGGTCCCGAGATTCAGTACTTCGACATGCAGTTGCGGAAATCGCAGAGCCAGTTGCGCATTGACCAGCAACGGGTAGCCGTGGCCAAGGCCAAAGGCGAGCCCCTGCCCCACGGGCCTGGCCCGGTCCACATCTGTCACAGAATCCCCGATAAACAGCAACTTATCATGAGTTTCCAGCAGCATGGCAGCCTCCTTATTCGTCCAGTTTCAGGACGCTCATGAAGGCCTCCTGCGGGATCTCTACGTTACCCACCTGGCGCATGCGTTTTTTGCCTTCTTTCTGCTTCTCAAGCAGTTTCTTCTTGCGGGTGATGTCGCCGCCGTAGCATTTGGCCAAAACGTCCTTACGGAACGCTCGAACGGTCTCACGGGCAATGATCTTCCCGCCGATGGCGGCCTGGATAGGAATCTCAAACTGGTGGCGCGGGATCACGTCCTTGAGCTTCTCGGTCATCTTGCGGCCTCGGGAATACGCAGATTCCTCGTGAACGATGAACGAGAGAGCGTCGACGACTTCGCCATTGATCATGATGTCGAGCTTGATCAGTTTGGCTGGCTGATAATGCGAAAATACGTAGTCGAGCGAGGCGTAGCCGCGGGTACGTGACTTGAGAACATCAAAAAAGTTATAAATAATCTCATTCAGCGGCATTTCGTAATGGAGTTCCACAAGCGTCTTGTCGAGGTATTCCATGTTGATGTAGGTGCCGCGGCGCTCCTGGCAAAGCTCCATAATGCTGCCGACGTAGTCCTTCGGCGTCATAATGCTCGCCTTGACCATGGGCTCTTCCATGTAGTCGATCATGGCCGGATCCGGAAGATTCGTCGGGTTGGACATCTCGGCCATTTTGCCATTCGTCATATACACGTGGTAGACGACGGACGGAGCTGTGGAGATCAGATCAAGATCGAATTCGCGCTCCAGTCGCTCCTGGATGATCTCATAATGCAGCAGCCCGAGGAAGCCGCAGCGGAAGCCGAAGCCCAGCGCCAGGGAGGTCTCGGGTTCGAAGGACAAAGAAGCGTCATTGATCTGCAGGCGTTCGAGTGCGTCTTTCAGATCACCGTAGCGGGCACTGTCGATCGGGTACATGCCGCAAAAGACCATCTGCTGCGCTTTTTTGTAGCCGGGCAGGGGCTGGGTGGCTTTGCGATTCGCAAGCGTAATGGTATCGCCGACTTCTGTATCACGGACATTCTTCATCGAGGCAATCAGGTAGCCTACATCCCCGCTCTGCAGCACCTCCTGCGGCAGGAGCATGCCGGCACGGAAATCACCGACTTCTGTGACGATAAATTCAGCCTGTGTATGCAACATGTGGATGCGGTCGCCGGCTTTGACCTCGCCGTCACGCACACGAATATGCACGACAACGCCGCGGTAGGCATCGTACTTGGCATCGAAGATCAGGGCGCGGAGCGGCCCGTCCTCATCGCCTTCCGGCGGCGGCAGGTATTGCACGATTTTTTCTAGGACTTCATCGATGTTGAGATCTGCTTTGGCCGAGATAAACGGCGCCATAGAAGCATCGATGCCGATGACTTCCTCGATCTCGTCACGCACGCGCTCGGGCTCGGCAGAAGGCAAATCAATCTTGTTAATGACCGGCAAGACCTCGAGATTCATCTCGACTGCCTGGTAGACATTGGCCAAAGTCTGCGCCTCTATACCTTGAGAGGCATCGACCACCAGAACCGCGCCTTCCCCGGCGGCCAGCGAACGGGAGACTTCATAGCTGAAGTCCACATGGCCCGGTGTGTCGATGAGATTGAGCTCATAAATCCGGCCGTCTTTGGCCTTGTAAATCATCTTCGTGGCCTGGGCCTTGATGGTAATTCCGCGCTCGCGCTCGATGTCCATGTTGTCCAGGACCTGTGACTGCATTTCGCGCTGGGTCAGGACACCGGTATGCTCTATCAAACGATCCGCCAGGGTAGACTTACCGTGGTCGACATGCGCGATGATGCTGAAGTTTCGAATTAGTTTTTGTCTGTCTGAAGACAAGAGACACCTCCAAGTAGAATCAATTGCGCTTTAACCTTAAGGGGTGCCAAAGCGGGAAAACGGGAAAATCCGCACGAGCACCTGTCCTTCGACAGCGCGCAGGGGCACGTAGCCAAAAACACGGGAATCGGCGCTAAAAGCGCGGTTGTCACCCATCACGAAAACATGCCCTTCCGGGACAATCTGCGGGCCGGACCAGCCGAGCGGAGCAGAAGTGAACGTATCTTCCGGCAGGTAGCTTTCGGTAAGGGGCTGCCCATCAATGTACACGACCCCATCAATAAAGTCTATCGTATCGCCCGGGCGGCCGATCAAACGCTTGACCAGGGTCTCCCCGATTTTCGTTGAATCGATTTTGCCCGAATCAATCGTGATAATGCTGCCTCGATCCGGCACTCCGAAGTGTACGCTGACCTTCTCGACCATCAGTTGCTCCGCGTTCAGCAGAGTAGGGGTCATAGAGTTCCCGACCACAGCGCTCCGCTGCAGGACAAACTGGCTGATCAGGATGCCAAGGATTACAGCGATAATGATGTATTTCATCCAATCCAAGACTTCGAGCAGGACATGAGACTTGTCATCCTGCGCGTAAATGTCTTCACGTGCAGGCAAGGGCCGATCGTTCTGGTGATCATCCGTGTCAGATGCGTCCTGCTGAGCATCTGCTGGCGGCGGGTCAGGTATGTAGTCCAGGTATTGAGGTGTTATGGATGGACGCTGCGCGCGCACCTCGGGCTTGGCCGAGGATTCACCCGCGCGGACACTGCGTTCTTCGAGTCTGCCGTCTTTACCTGTCCCTTCTCTGTCAGCCTCAGCCCGTTCCTGGGCCTCGTCATCGCCGGGAAAATTGGACTTGATCATTCGTTCTCCTTTGCCGCCTCCATAGAAGCGTCTTGGTCCGTACCGGAGGTCTCAATCAAGAGGCCGAGCTCATCGAGCTGCTTACGGGATACTTCACCCGGGGCCTGTGTCATAAGGTCGGCTGAAGTCTGCACCTTCGGGAAGGCGATCACTTCGCGGATATTGTCCAGGCCGGCCAAAAGCATAATCAGGCGATCCAGGCCGATTGCGAGGCCGCCGTGCGGGGGGACGCCATAACTGAAGGCGTCGAGCAGGAAGGAGAAATTGGCGTAGGCCGCCTCCTCCGTGAAGCCCAGGAGCCCGAACATGCGGTTTTGCAGGTCCCGATCGTGAATACGGATGCTGCCGCCTCCGAGCTCATAACCGTTCATGACAATGTCGTAGGCTTTGGCCCTGACCTGACCGGGATCTGTATCCAGCAGCGGGATATCCTCGTCCATCGGCATGGTGAAGGGGTGGTGCATAGCCGAGTAGCGGCCGGCATCCTCGTCCCATTCAAGCAACGGGAAGTCCGTAACCCACAGGAGCTTGTCTGTGGCAGGGTCAAAGAGGCCGCGTTTGGCAGCCACTTCGGCGCGCAAGTGACCAAGAGCATCGAGGACCACCCTGTTGTCAGGGTCAGCCACGATCAGCAGGAGATCACCTTCGGCCGCGCCGCTGCGTTCAAGCAGGGCGTCGCGGCTCTCACTACCCACAAACTTCAGAATCGAGCCGCGCCATTCCTGGGCAGGTGCCAGCCAGGCCAGACCTTTCGCCTTGTACGTCTTCACGAATTCGCCGAGCTTGTCGATCTCCTTACGTGTCATGCTGCCGCCGCCCGGAACTGTGATCAAACGAACCGAGCCGCCGCCGGCCAGAGCCTGGGCGAAGACCTGGAAGTCCATAGCCGCCGCGAGGTCTGAGATGTCGCAAAGTTCGAGGCCAAAGCGCAGGTCTGGCTTGTCGGAACCGTAGCGTTCCATCGCTTCTCGCCAAGTAAGGCGAAGGAAAGGCTCGTCTGGTGCTTGTCCCTTGATCTTGCGCAAGAGCTCGACCAGGTAGGTCTCAACCATAGTCATCACATCTTCGCGGTCGACGAAAGACATCTCGATGTCAATCTGGCTGAATTCAGGCTGGCGATCCGCACGCAGGTCTTCGTCACGGAAGCAGCGGGCAATCTGAAAATAGCGGTCGCAGCCGGCTGTCATCAGGAGCTGTTTGTACAGTTGGGGACTCTGAGGCAAGGCAAAGAAGCGGCCCTGGAAAACACGGCTCGGGACCAGATAGTCACGGGCACCCTCAGGCGTGCTCTTCCCCATCATGGGTGTTTCGATATCGAGAAAACCCTCGTCTTCAAAGAAGTGGCGGGTGAAGTTCGACACATCCGACCGCAGCTTGATGACGGCTTGCATGTCAGGGCGGCGCAAGTCAAGGTAGCGGTGCTGCAAACGCAGGCTCTCCTTGACTTCGACTCCCTCCTCTATGTAGAAGGGCGGGGTTTTCGCCTCACTGAGAATACGCAGTTCCTGCAAGTGCAGTTCCCAGAGGCCGGTCGGCATCTCAGGGTTCGGGGCTTCGCGCAGGCGCAGCACACCGCGCGCGGCCAAAACATACTCTGAACGGACGCGGGCAGCCTTCTCGCGCACCTCCGCCGGTGAATCATCATCTGCTACAAGCTGCAGCAAGCCGCTGCGATCGCGCAGAGTAATGAAGATAAGACCGCCGAGATCTCGCTGTTTCTGGCACCAGCCCATCAGGGTCAGCTCCTGTCCGAGCATGGTCTCCGAGAGTTCCGCGGCCCGGCAGCTGCGTTTCAGCCCTTGTATTGTTTCAGCCATAAATTGCTCCTTTATGTACGTTCCAAATTTGTCGAAGCAGCGGAAGAGTCCGCCAGCTATACTGTTTTACGTTACTCCGTCTGGGCCAGGAAAAAGGCTTCCAGTGCGCCTGTGTCATGGATGGAGAATGTCTGCTGTTCTCTGTCTCTGTCGATCAGGCTTCTGACTTGAGCTTCCCCTGCCTCAAGCTCCGCGTCACCAAGCACCATCACGTAACGAGCCCCGGACTTGCCGGCATACTTCATCTGCGCCTTAAGTGAACGTCCGCACAACTCGTATTGAGCCGCCACGCCTGCCTTGCGCAGGTTCTGGGCAATCATCTGGGCCTTCTGCCAAGCCGCGTCTCCCATACTGCCGATAAAGAGCTGCGCTGCCGGCCTGGGCTTGCGCAAGGCGCCCTGCGCCTCCATCTCCATCAAGAGACGCTCTTCGCCCATCGCGAAACCGATACCCGGCAGGCTCGGCCCACCCAGGGCCTCCACCAGGCCATCGTAACGGCCGCCGCCGCAAATGGTCCCCTGTGTCCCAACGTTCTCTGAAACGAATTCAAAAACCGTCTTCGTGTAATAGTCCAGACCGCGAACAATACGCGGATCGATCGTGTACGGCACCTCGAGGGCATCCAGTGAGCGCTTGAGGCCGCTGAAATGGGTCTGGCAGGCTTCGTCCAGGTGGTCAAGGATCAGAGGCGCTGAAGCTGTGACCCGCTGGCAGCCTTCATTCTTGCAGTCCAGGACCCGCATGGGATTGCGCTCGAGACGTCCCCGGCAATCTTCGCAAAGTTCTGCCTGATGCGGACGCAAGTAGTCCAGAAGGGCTTCCCGGTAAACCGCGCGGCAGTCCGGGCAGCCGATGTTATTAATATGCAGGTCAATCTTCTCCAGACCAAGGAGGCCAAAGTAGTGCCACAGCATGGCCAGGAGCTCCGCGTCGATACCCGGTCCTTCTGAGCCAAAGGCCTCTACACCCAGCTGGTGAAATTCACGGTAGCGGCCCTTCTGCACGTTCTCGTAGCGGAAGGCCGTGATCATGTAAAACAAGCGTTGCGGAAAAGGTTGTGAAGCCAGTCCATTCTGGACAAAGCTGCGTACCACGCCGGCTGTACCCTCTGGTCTCAAGGTAAGCGAACGCCCGGCGAGATCTTCGAAGGTGTACATCTCCTTCTGGACGATGTCGGTCGTGTCGCCTACGCCGCGCTGAAATACTTCGGTATGCTCAAAGGTCGGAATTCTTATCTCTTCATAACCATATAAGTGGCATAAATCGGCAAATTGACGCTCGACCTGCTGCCAGGCCGCGGTAACTTCCGGTAATAGATCTTGTGTCCCCTTGGGGGCGCTGCTCTTCATCACGAGTCCTCCTCATGCACTTCCTCTATAAAGAAAGGCGTAGTTAGAATAGATTATAATACAGCAGCAGACAAGAATCACGCAACTGCAGGCATCCTTGACCGGTAAGACAAGCTGATACGGACAAAGTCCGCTTTTACCGCTACAATAACAGGTAATTTCATGGCAATTTACTTGAAGAAAGGGCAGATTACCTCTGCGATTTACAACATTTATGAAACGAATGATTTCCTGGAACGTAAACGGTATCCGCGCCATTTTGAAGAAGAACTTTATGGAGTTTTTTAACGAGATTGACGCTGATATCTTTGCTCTGCAAGAGACGAAAATCACTGCCGGCCTGCTGGAGCTCGACCTTCCCGGCTACCATCAGTATTGGAACTATGCCGAGAGGAAGGGGTATTCAGGGACTGCCATCTTCACGAAGGAAGAGCCTTTGGCCGTCTCTTATGGCATGGGGCTGCCGGAACATGACGATGAAGGCCGCGTAATCACGGCTGAATTCCCTGAATATTATTTTGTCACCGTCTACACTCCGAACTCCAAGGACGGATTGCTTCGTCTTGACTATCGCTGTGAGTGGGAGGATGCTTTCCGCGCTTATTTGACTGAGCTGGACAAAACCAAGCCTGTCATCGTCTGCGGAGACCTGAATGTAGCGCATAACGAGATCGATTTGGCCAATCCTGAGAGCAACCATAAGAGCGCTGGCTTCAGTGACGAAGAGCGCGAGAAGTTCGGCTTGTTGCTTGACGCCGGGTTTACCGATACATTCCGTCACTTTTATCCTGACACACCGGAACGATACAGCTGGTGGTCCTACCGCACGCGTGCCCGTGAACGCAATGCCGGGTGGCGCATCGACTACTTCTGCACATCCAAACGTCTCGACGACAGACTTCTGCGGGCCGATATTCTTGATCAGATCGAAGGTTCCGACCACTGCCCGGTTCTGCTTGAGCTTTAGCTCCCGGCACTTCCCGTGCGTCTCGAAGTGCGATCATAATCACGGTTACAGGCATTTGACCCAGGCGCGGCTTGCGCCCAAAATAGAAGAAAAAGGCGGTCAACGTGGCAAAGGCGAAGAAGATTTTTTATTGTACGGCTTGTGGTTATGAGACTTCAGGCTGGCTGGGGCGTTGCCCGAATTGTCAGGCCTGGAACTCGTTTGAGGAACAGACTGTCAGCTCTCCCGATGCTGCTTCCAAGGGCAAAGCCGGGGTCAGTCAGGGCTGGCTGACGACCTTGCTTGAAGAAGATGAATCTGCCGGGGCCGTGCAGAATCTGG
This sequence comes from Clostridiaceae bacterium, assembly GCA_012514965.1. Classification (GTDB taxonomy): domain Bacteria; phylum Bacillota; class Clostridia; order Saccharofermentanales; family Fastidiosipilaceae; genus JAAYZH01. The sequence goes on from JAAYZH010000157.1 coordinate 14,527, forward strand.
AGGACGTGGACTCCTCGCAGGCCAAGCACTACCCTTCGGGGATCTCGGAGTTCGATCGTGTATTGGGCGGAGGCTTCGTCCCCGGCTCGCTGGTTCTGGTCGGAGGTGATCCGGGCATCGGCAAATCCACCCTCCTGCTGCAGGCTTGCGCCGCGACGCGGGCAGATCGCTCTGTCCTCTACATCTGCGGCGAAGAATCTCCGCAGCAGGTGAAGATTCGTGCCGAACGCCTCGGCATCATCGGCAGCCGCATCAAGGTCAGCACAGAGGTAATCTTCGAGAAGCTCGCGCATATCATCAATCAGCTTAAGCCCTCGCTGTGTGTGGTCGACTCGATTCAGACCATTTACTCTGAACAATCCAGCTCGGCTCCGGGCTCTGTGAGCCAGGTACGCGATGTCAGCGCCGGCTTTCTGAGGCTGGCAAAATCTTTGGGAACCACTATCATTCTTGTAGGGCACGTCACGAAAGACGGCAGTCTGGCCGGCCCAAGAATTCTCGAGCATATGGTCGACACGGTTTTGTACTTTGAAGGCGATCGTTTCTCGAGTCTGCGGCTGATTCGCGCGGTCAAAAACCGTTTTGGCGCGACCAACGAGATCGGCTTATTCGAAATGGAAGAACGCGGCCTGATCCCGGTGGCGAACGCCTCTGAGACGTTGCTCGAGAGCCGGCCGCAGGCGGTAGCGGGTTCTGCGCTCAGCGTCATCGTCGAAGGTACCCGTCCCCTCATCATCGAGATCCAGGCTTTGTTGAACCCCAGCGCTTACCCTACCGCGATGCGTATGGCTCAGGGGCTCGACCGCAACCGTGTCAGTATGCTGATGGCGCTGCTCGAGAAGCAGTTCGGTATGAACCTCAGCAACATGGATGCCTTTATCAATGTCGTAAGCGGCCTCAAGGCCGATGACCCGGCTACGGATCTCGCCTTGCTCGCCGCTATTACTTCGAGTTTTCGAGGTACTCCGCTCAAGGATAGGCTTCTCCTGTGCGGAGAAGTCGGGCTCACCGGCGAGATTCGTCCTGTCACGCGTTTGGCTGAGCGTCTAGCCGAAGCCAATCAGCTGGGCTTCAAGACGATTCTGCTTCCGGGGAGTGCTCAGCGCAGCGCTGCCAAGCTCAAGCTGAAGCCTGAGACGGAAATCATCTTTGTCGACACAATTCGGGAGGCTCTGGACATATGCTGGTAAGTACACGTTCTACACACATTCTGGTCGCAGCCGCAGGCCGCGGCTCACGTATGGGGCAGCAGATGAATAAACAGTTTCTGCGGGTCGGCGGCGAACCGATCATCATCCGTTGTCTTCGACTCTGCAGCGAGTTTCTTGACAGTCTGGAACCGGAAACAGACCGAGGTTTGCACGTGATTTGTTCGGACAACGAAATGGATACGATGCAGGACACCGTCCAAGCTTATGGCCTGGGGAGCGCTGTGACGCAGTACATCGCCGGCGGCAACAGCCGTCGTGAATCGATCTTTTTTGGCCTGCAGGCGCTGCCGAAGTCGGGCGTACCGGATGATGCGATCATCATGATTCATGACGGTGCTCGCTGTCTTGCCTCAGCAGATCTCTTCGCGCGCTGTCGTGACACTGCCATCCATTACGGCTCTGCCTGTCCGGGCCTGCCTGTGCATGACACCTTGCGTCGTGCTTTTTCTCACGCCGGTCAGGATCCTGTGTTGTACGAAACCGTTTCACGTGAATTGCTCTTCTCAATGCAAACCCCGCAGTGTTTCGGCTTCGAAGCGATCATGCGGGCCAATCAAGTGGCGGAAGAAGCTGTCTCGTTCGGCCGCGTTGCCCGTGATGCATTTACAGATGATGTCAGTGTGGCGCAAGCTGCCGGCCTCGAAGTGCGCCTGGTGGAGGGTGAGAACACGAATCTCAAGCTCACCAGGCCCGAAGACATTCAGCTTGCCGAGGCAATTCTTGCCGCTGGCCTGCTCGCTTAGGATTGTCCGCCTGTCGGATAAGGCAAAACACCCTGCGACCGCTGGATTTCCAGCCGCGCAAGGTGTTTATCATATCACGTGTAATTAAGTTTACTCGCGAATCTCGCGAATCTCGCGAATGCTGACAGACACGATTGCGGCAACTCCCAGGCCTCTGCCGAAGTCAGTCAGGCCTTCGCCTGACGTAGCGGTTACGCCGACATCACCGACCTCAAGCTTGCAGAGCTGGGCCAGACGTATGCGCATCGCTTCGATATTTTTGGCCAAATGCGGGCGTTTAGCCTCGATACTCACGGCAATCCCCATCAGTTCATAGAGCCGGCCGGAAGGATTGTGAGCCGGATCCAGTGTATGCAAAGCTTCACGCAAATAGACTGTAGAATCCGTGATCCCTTGCGCGCAGAGGCGATCAGCCAGACTGCCGAGAATACGCACACCCGTCACGGAAGAAATCGCGTTGCAGAGCGCGTGCAGAACCACGTCGGCATCGGAGTTCCCCTCCAGCGCGGGCTCATTCGGAAACAGCACGCCCCCGAGCATCAGTCGCTTGCCCTCGCCATCGTCCTCAAGGACAAAGCGGTGACTGTCCTGGCCGATCCCGTTGCGCCAAATTTCCTTCATGCTGTGTTACCTCCTTGTTGTGCCATTAATTCCAGTAAAGCTTCTTCAAGAAGCTTGAGTGCATTGGCTTCCTGCCAAGAAGCATACATGATTATCGCACCTTTATGAAGTAGATAAAAGGTTGGGGTAATCGTGAACTCCAGACTTTGCAACAGGCCGTCCGGGTCATTGGCATCGGCAAAGACAAAATTCGCCTTGTCCCGATAAGAATAGGCCCAGCTCTCCATCTGCGGAATAACGGTCGAGGCCGCATAATCATTGTTCTGCCGTACACAAAGCACAATCGGCAAGCCGGTATGCGTGACAAAACCTTCTAACTCCAGAACCTCCCGATATTCCAGCAAATCGCCGTCTCCGTTGCTGATCGGTTCAATCCAAGCCATGGAGGCCTGATAGTTGTAGCCGCCAAGCCAAGGGGTCTTCGCCTCAGTGGGTTTGCTTGTGCAGCCGGCTAGCGAAACAGTGATGGCGACCACGAGAGCGATTATTTGTGCGATTTTTCGCTTCACTCCGCGCTCTCCTGTGGTTCTTGGCAGGCATAGACGAAGAAACCCTTGTCTTTGCCTAGAAGCTTGACGTCGGCGAACAGGCTGGCCAAAAAACGGCCGGCAGATTCCGCGCCCTGCTTCTTCCCGATCACGACATACAGGATTCCACCCGGCAGCAAATGGGCAGCCGAACCGCGAAACATGTCGTAGACTTGCTCCTTGCCTATGCGAATCGGCGGATTGGTGACGATCACGTCATAAGCACCGCTTAATTCGTCCCAGCCGTGGCTCCGGACAATAACGGGGTGAAAGATCCCATTACTGTGCGCATTGCGTTCCGTTAGTGCGAGCGCCCGTTCGTTGACATCCGAAAAGGTCCAGCTTTGGCCCGGCCACAGCCGCTTCGAGACAATACCCAGGACACCGTAGCCGCAGCCCAGGTCCAAGCA
>JAAYZH010000158.1 GCA_012514965.1 Clostridiaceae bacterium
GAAACCCGCGAAGAAGAGAAAGCATCGGACGAGCGCAGTGAGCGTAAAGAGCCTGAAGCTAAAGACAAGTCCAAAGAGCCACATACACAGGCTGGCGAAGGTGTACTGGAGCTGATGCCCGATGGCTATGGCTTTCTGCGCTGCGAAAACTACATTCAAGGGCCCGCCGATATTTATGTACCGGCTCAGATTATCCGTCGTTTCAGCTTGCGTGCCGGCGACTTCGTCAAAGGTACCGTGCGCAGTAAACGCGATCAGGACAGATATCAGGCTTTGAGTTTCGTGGATGAAGTCAATGGCTTATCACCCGAAAAAATGCACAATCGCCTGCATTTCGACCGTCTCACCCCAATCTACCCCACCGAACGTTACGTGCTCGAAACTGATCGCAAAGAGCTGGCGACGCGAATTATCGATCTTTTCTCGCCTATAGGCAAAGGCCAGCGCGGCATGATCGTCTCTCCGCCCAAAGCCGGTAAAACAATCTTATTACAGAAAATAGCCAATGCTATCTCGATCAATGATCCGCAAGCCAAGTTAATCGTTCTCCTGATCGACGAACGTCCCGAGGAAGTCACGGACATGCAGCGTCATATCAACGGCGAGGTAGTCTATTCGACTTTTGACAAAACACCCGAAAATCATGTTAAGATCACTGAACTCGTCCTGGAACGGGCCAAACGACTGGTCGAACTTGGTCAGGATGTCGTGATTTTGCTCGATTCCATGACGCGTATGGCCAGAGCTTACAACCTGACTATTACTCCGACAGGCCGTACACTTTCAGGCGGACTTGATCCCGGCGCGCTTTATCATCCTAAACGCTTTTTTGGCGCGGCTCGCAAAATCGAGAATGGAGGCAGCTTGACGATTGTCGCAACCTCACTTGTCGAGACCGGCTCACGCATGGACGAAGTCATTTTTGAAGAATTCAAAGGAACAGGCAATATGGAAGTGGTCCTGGACCGCAAACTGTCCGAGAAGCGTATTTTCCCTGCTATAGACATTAACCGCTCCGGTACCAGGCGCGAAGAACTGCTCCTGACTCCCAAACAGCTTGAAGCTGTCTGGAGCGTCCGTAAAGCTTTTGGCCAGCTGGACACAAGCAATGTCACTGAACTGATCATCAATTTGCTGCTCAAGACCAAGGACAACGAGCACATGATTGATTCCCTGAACTTGTCGCTCAGGGACAAGAATGTCATGGACACCATGCGTCAGCCGCATGACAATGGCTCAGGCGGTCATTCGAATAGCCGGGTAATGAGCCAAAGCTTTTAGCGTGATGGCATAAGCGACCGGCTCAATCGCAATCGTGCTCCCAGGACAGCAGGGATTATGCCGGCTGGTAAGAGAAATAAATTGACATAGGCGAAATATCTGCTATGATATTGAGGTTATAACCGACCCGGCATACGTAGGCTTAGCACCATACGCGTCGGGAATCTGTGAAGAGGTGAAGATTATGAAAGACGCAATCCATCCCAAGTACGGCACCTGTATGGTCAAATGTGCATGTGGCGAGACTTTTGAGACTCGTTCCACTGTCGACCATATCAATGTCGACATCTGCAGCAAGTGCCATCCCTTTTTTACCGGTAAGCAGAAGCTTATTGACACCGGCGGCCGCGTAGATAAGTTCAAGAAGCGTATGTCGCAGCTGGAAGATTAAGACTTACACGTTAAGTAATAAAGAAGGATTGCCGCAGAGCTTGAGGCAGTCCTTTTTTTGACGAAAAGCAGGCTATGAATTACAGAGACTGGAAACAGAAAGCGGCGGACAGACTACGTGCTGTCCCTGACTATCAGGGGATAGAAGAATACTGGCTGCAGTCGGAACTCGACGATTTAGCGGCTGCTTTGTTGTATCCGGAATCAGACCGCAGCCATGCTGTGCGTGAGCTGAGTGGACACGCTCTCGCCCCCGAGACCGTGCGTGTACTCGATGAGGCCTTGGAGCAACTGCTCACCGGCAAACCGCTGGCCTTGATTACAGGCTTTACTTGGTTTGCAGGTGTTAGAATACTCTGCTTGCCTGATGTGCTGGTGCCCCGCCCCGATTCTGAGACGCTGGTCTTGGCAGCTGGTGAGCTGCTTTACGAGCTGCGACCGGAAAAAGCGGAGGTTTTAGAATTATGCTGTGGCAGCGCCTGCCTGAGCCTGGGGCTCCTGCACTTTCTGCGGGCAAAGCAGTCCCGCACAACACTGCGGATCACCTGTACAGATTTGTCCCCTCAGGCAGTAGCAGCCGCGAAAACGAATGTCGCTGCCCAGGGGTCTGAAGAGGTGATCGCGATAGAAAGAGCGGATTTGTGGCCGTCCCGTTTGCTTACGGGTGAGATCGAGCCGCTCCTGACGATCGCCAACCCGCCATATTTAAGCGACGCTGAGTTTATTCAATCCGGACTGGGACAGTGGGAGCCAGAACTGGCACTCGCGGCTGGGCGAGACGGACTGGCTCTGTATCGGCGGATTTTGGACGAAGGAGAGCTGTTGCTGCCGGCCGGATCGTATCTCTTGCTGGAACATGGATACGCGCAGGCAGATGCCATAAAGGACATAGCGGCAGCCGGTCAAGGGTGGAAATATCTGGGTGTTCGGGATGATTTGGCCGGCAGAGCTCGCGTCACGATGCTGCGGCGTCAGACAGCCATTCAGCAGGAGGGATAGAATGCAAGATTTCACTTTATTTCCCTATCAGCCAGGCGACGTCATCACGATGCGCAAGCCACATCCTTGCGGATCAAAACAATGGCGGGTCGATAAGGCCGGCGCTGAGATTACCATTGTCTGTTGCCTTTGCGGGCATCGACATCAGATGAAACGGCGAGATCTCGAGAAGGCTACCCGAGCGGTTAAACACAGCACTGAAGAAACGAAAGGACAAATCACATGATGCAAGAGCAAACGCTCCACAAATTAAGACAAATCAAAGCTCGTTTTGAGGAACTGCAGACAGAGATGGGTAACCCGGATGTTTTTGCGGATCAGGAACGTTATTTGTCCATCGTGAAAGAAGCCGCGGATCTTACTGAACTGGTGGAGACCTACAGCCTCTACGAAAACTGCCTCGAGAGCCTGCTCGAGAATCGCGAACTTTTGGAGAGCACACCCTCATCAGAAAGCGAAATGACATCTTTGATTCGAGATGAGATCGAGGAGGCGCAGGAGGAAGAGGCCAGACTCGAAGCCAAGCTTATTGAGCTGCTGCAGCCCAAGGATCCTCGCGATGAGCGCAACGTGATCATAGAAATTCGCGGCGGTGCCGGCGGTGATGAAGCTGCTTTGTTTGCGGCTGAATTATTTCAAATGTACAGCAGTTACGCAGACAGGCGCGGTTTTGGTCTGGAAATGGTTGATCTCAGTGAAACAGAAATCGGCGGCTATAAAGAAGTCGTATTTATTCTCTCCGGAAAAGGCGCGTATAGCCGGCTGAAATACGAAAGCGGCGTCCACCGCGTCCAGAGAGTTCCTGTAACTGAGTCGGGAGGGCGCATCCATACTTCCACGGTGACAGTCGCGGTTATGCCGGAAGTCGATGAGGTCGATATTGTCATTAACCCTAAGGACCTGCAAATCGACACCTACAGAGCTTCAGGCGCGGGCGGACAGCATGTCAACAAAACCTCATCGGCAATTCGTATAACGCACTTGCCGAGCGGCCTTGTAGTCACCTGTCAGGACCAGCGCTCGCAATACAAAAACAAGGACAAAGCCATGAGTGTTTTGCGTGCCCGATTGCTCGAGATGGAAGAAGAAAAACGTTCATCCTCGATTGCGGGCGAACGCAAGAGTCAGGTGGGTACGGGCGACCGCAGTGAAAGAATTCGTACCTACAATTATCCGCAGGGCCGGGTCACCGATCACCGTATCGGCTTGACCTTGTACAAGCTGGAGGAAGTCCTGAATGGCGACATTGACGCCTTTGTCGAGGCCTTGACTGCAGCAGCGAGAACCCAGCAGCTTGCGAAAGGCGGCAGCGGGGAGGATGACGAGTGAATACCCGCGTCATTCGCATAGACCCGCTGGTACCGGATGCGGCTGCGCTTATCCCTGCCGCGCAAGCCTTGCGCCGCGGCGAGATAGTAGCATTTCCCACTGAAACTGTGTACGGCTTAGGCGCGGTTTGGCGCGACCCGGAAGCTGTACGCGAGATTTTTCGGGTCAAAGGACGGCCTCAAGACAATCCCTTGATTGTTCATGAAGCCTCGATTGGCCGCATGCGCCAGTATTTTCGCAGCTGGGATTCAGTGGCTGAGTGTCTGGCTTCAGCTTTTTGTCCAGGACCTTTTACACTAATCATGGAACACAAAGAAAATATTGACTCACCCGTCACAGCCGGCCTGGCTACAATCGGTGTGCGCATCCCCGCGCATCCGGTGGCGCAGATGCTGATTGAGCTTTGCGGCGAGGGACTGGCTGCGCCGTCGGCGAATCTGAGCGGGCGTCCTTCGCCGACCAGCGGAGCAGATGCCCTGGAAGACCTTGACGGCAAGGTACCTTATATTATCGACGCAGGTCCTTGTGAGGTCGGTGTTGAATCGACGATTATTTCCTGGGTAGACGGCAAACTCGAGCTTTTGCGTCCGGGCGGGATCAGCGCGGAAGAAATCCTGAAGGCTTTGCACAGTCAAGGACTGAATATACCCCTTATTACAGAAGATGCAGGCAGAGCAGCAGATCATGAACCACCGCGTGCGCCTGGAATGAAGTACCGCCATTACGCTCCGCAGGCGCGTGTGCATATATTGAGAGGCGAAACGAAAGAGGCGAAGCTCGAGCAGCTTTCGCGCTCCGCAGCCGAGGGGATTCTTGGCAGCCGTCCTGCATTTTATCTTTCGGAGGCCATACGTGAAAAGGCGATGTGGATTCTCGAAGGCCAGAATGTAGCTGCGTTTGAGCTAATTACTTTCACAACAGAGCAAGCGCACAAAGCAGCTGCTCAAGGTTTATTTGCGGCGTTTCGTGCTTTTGACCGCTCCGGCTGCAGCGATATCTGGGCTGAAGAACAGTCACTGCAACAGCTTGGTGCTGCCTATATGAATCGCTTGCGGAAGGCTTCTGCACAGCAACACGAGTCGTTGCGAAACGATTATTGAGTACTGGAACGGTATTTGGCGAGAAAAAATCGCCCAAAAATATATTTATAAAAGTTTTCGTCAAATATGGGCTATATGCATTTGACAGGTGAGCGGGGGCTTTGCTAAACTGACCGGGCTACAAATCGTAGTTTTCCTCACTCTATCGTCTCCATATATTGGGAGACATGGTTGTGTAGAGTCGTTAGTCCAGGAGGAGGTGAGTTCATAATGGCTAGAAAATATGAATTATTGTATGTATTGTCGCCCGTGCTTGACGAGGAGGCAAACGTTGCTATGCATGAGAAGATCAATTCTCTCGTTGCAAGTCAAGGTACTGTTGATTCAGTAGATCGTTGGGGTCGCAGACGTCTTGCGTATCCTATTCAGGATCAGACAGAGGGTGATTACACTGTAATGCTCTTTACTGCTGAGCCCGATGCACCTGAAGAGATTCAGCGTGTACTGAAGATTACAGAGGGCGTCATGCGTTACATGGTCGTCTTGTTAGAAGAGTAAGCAGAAATTGGTGAACGTTTTCACAGGAAGGCAGGCAGCATGAATAAGGCAATTCTCATGGGCAGATTGACCCAGGACCCGGAATTGAAAAGTACGAATAACGGTATCAGCGTGTGCACCTTTAGCATCGCGGTTGACCGCCGTTTTAAGAATGCCAGCGGCGAGCGGGAAGCTGATTTTATCCCCATCGTCACATGGAGACAGACTGCAGAGTTTGTCGCGAAGTATTTTCACAAGGGTTCACGGATTGCCCTGGTCGGCTCCATTCAAGTTCGTTCCTGGCAGGATAAAGAAGGCGGCAAGCGTTATACCACCGAGGTGGTAGCGGACGAATGCTACTTTGCCGACAGTAAGGCGAGCGGTGAGCAGAAGGCCACGAATTACGGCACACGCTCTTCCGGCAGCAATTACAGCCAGAAACAAAGCAGCAGCGACAATAGTCAGGCATTTTCGAACGATGGATTCTTCGAAGCTCCCGATGACGATACTGCCTTGCCCTTCGATCTATAATTACGAAAGGAGTCTGACATGGCAGACCAAAGAGGCCCTAAGCGTGATTTTGGCAATCGCAGAAGACCGCGTCGCAAAGTGTGCGCATTCTGTGCCGATCACATTGAAGAAATTGATTACAAAGATGGTTCTCGTTTGCGCAAGCTCATTGCCGAAAACGGCAAGATCCTGCCCAAGCGCATGACCGGCACTTGCGCCCGTCATCAGCGGATGCTGACCAACGCGATCAAGCGCGCTCGCCACGTCGCTATCCTTCCTTTTACGGAAGACTAAGCGGATCCACAAGATTTTTTACAACCTGCTTTCCTTGCGGAGGCGGGTTTTTTTATTTATCCGTTGTATTTTTGGCCAAAAACCAGCCATGATTTGGCGACGATTTCGCAAGCTATGATACAATATGAATTCATGGAAAAGAGGTGTTTATATGAAGGTAGTTTTACTGGAAGATGTCAAAAAGCTAGGCAAGAAGAATGATGTCGTCGAAGTGAGCGACGGATATGCCCGTAACTTCCTGTTTAAACGCAATTTAGCGATTGAAGCAACCGGCGGGAATCTCAACGATGTCCGCCTGAAACAGGGTTCAGTGAAGGCAAAAGAAGACCGTGAACTCGCAGAGGCTAAGGAATTGGCAGCGTTGATTGGCGGCAGACGGTTTACGATTCGCAAGAAAACCGGCGAAGGCGGAAGATTGTACGGCGCGTTGACTGCGATGGATGTGGCTGATTCCCTGTCTGCCGAAGGATTCAATATTGACAAGCGCGGCGTCAATCTCAAGCAGAACCTGAAGAATGTCGGGCAGACTGACGTTACACTCAAGCTGCACACTGAAGTCAGTTGTGAGATTGTGATCGAAGTCGTTTCGGCATAGAAATAAGCAGAGGGATCAAGCAGCATGGCTGATTACGCCGGACAGGCATACGGCGACCAGGGCGATTCGCTCATCATGAAGGTTACACCTCAGAATCTGGAGGCGGAACAGTCATTGCTGGGCGGCGCTTTGACGTCGGAGCAAGCAAGAACAGAGATCGGTGGTCTCGAAAAGACTGATTTCTATGACCAGGCCAACGGCCTCATTTATGATGCTGTTCGCCAGCTCATGTCGATGGGCAAACCTGTCGACATCCTCAGCACTGCTGATTTTCTTGAGCATCAGGGCCAGCTGCAGGTCTGCGGCGGTATTGCCTATTTAGCGTCTTTGGCGGACA
>JAAYZH010000159.1 GCA_012514965.1 Clostridiaceae bacterium
ATTCTGAACGGCATCTGGATCTGGAACGACTATCTGCTGCCTTCTCTAATGCTTGGTTTGAATGGCCGTATCAAGACTCTGCCGGTTGCGGTAAGCAGCTTCGTCGGCTCCTACGTGAAGCAGTGGGATCTGATTCTGATGGCGGCACTTTTGGCCATGATTCCGGTTATCGTCCTCTTCATCTTTGCCCAGAAACAGATTATTCAGGGCATGGTTGACGGCGCGATCAAATAACTACGAGAAAGTGAGGGAATACGCAAACTATGAATAAAGCATGGTGGAAAGAAGCTGTTGTCTATCAAATCTATCCCAGAAGTTTCCATGACAGTAATGGGGACGGCGTCGGCGATATCAAAGGAATCACACAGAAACTGGACTATCTGCAGGAGCTTGGCATCGACGTAATCTGGTTGTCCCCCGTTTATGAATCGCCGATGGATGATAATGGCTATGACATCTCTGATTACATGGCCATCTACAGTCAGTTTGGGACAATGGAAGACTTCGATGAGATGCTTGGCGAGGCTCACAAACGCGGGATCAAGCTAGTGATGGATCTTGTGGTGAACCACAGCTCAGACGAGCACCGCTGGTTTCTCGAGAGCCGTAAGGCCAAAGACAATCCCTATAGAGATTTCTATATTTGGAAAGAAGGCAGACAGGGCAAAGAACCCACAAACTGGGGTGCGATGTTTGGCGGCTCGACCTGGGAATGGGATGAGCAGACGCAGATGTACTACCTGCACCTGTTTTCACGCAAACAGCCGGATCTGAATTGGGAGAACGAGGCGCTGCGCCGCGAAATCTACCGGATGATGACCTGGTGGTGTGACAAAGGCGTCGATGGTTTCCGCATGGATGTCATCAATATGATTTCCAAGGATCAGCGGTATCTGGACGGAGAGAAGCGCGGAGCGGCGCTCTATGGCGACGGTAGCCCGAGCTTCATGAATGGACCTCGTGTCCATGAATACCTCCAGGAAATGAACCGTGAGGTTCTGTCGAAGTATGACCTCATGACGGTGGGGGAAACGCCGGCGGTCAGTACAGAAGAAGCGAAACGTTATGCTGGCGCGGATCGCGGTGAGCTCAACATGGTATTCCAATTTGAGCACGTTGATCCGGAAGGCGGCGAATTTGGCAAGTGGACTACGAAACGCTATCGCTTCTCGAAATTCAAGGAGATTATGATTCGCTGGCAGGAAGAGCTTGCGGGCAAAGCCTGGAACAGCTTGTTTCTCGGCAATCATGATCAGCCTCGCAGTGTATCCCGCTTTGGCAATGACACGCCAGAATTCCGGGAGCAATCAGCCAAGATGCTGGCAACATTCCTGCATATGCTGCAGGGAACGCCTTACGTCTATCAGGGTGAAGAGCTGGGCATGACCAATATCTACTTTCAGGACATCAGCCAGTATCGAGACATTGAAAGTCTGCAATATTACAAAGAGCTCACGGAAGCAGGTTTGCTGAGCAAAGAACATATGATGGCCTGTCTGGCGCAGTATAGTCGTGATAATGCTCGCACACCTATGCAGTGGGACAGTAGCCGCAACGCCGGTTTTAGCCAGGGAGAACCTTGGCTGGAAGTGAATCCAAATTACTTGGAGATCAATGCCGAAGACCAGTTGTCTCGTGAGAACTCCGTATTCAATTACTACAAAAAACTGATTTCGCTGCGCAAAGTGCACCCAATCGTAACCTATGGCAGTTTCTGCGCACTCGCACCTGAACATCCTGCTGTCTTCGCGTACATGCGTGAATTGGGTGGGCAGAGCTGGCTGGTGGTCTGTAACTTTGCGGCCGACCTGGAAACAATCGAGATTCCCAAGCGATTTCTGGCTCCGGATTCTCAGCTCGTGATTGGCAATACGGAGCGCACGTCCCTTACACCAAGTGTGGAGCTTGCACCCTATGAAGCCTTTGTCTTCAGCAGCCCGGCGGTCACGGAGGCAGGAGTGTAATGAAGAAGAAAAGGTGGCATAACAAGATTGCCTATCAGATCTATCCGAAAAGTTTCTCTGACAGCAACGACGATGGTATCGGCGATTTGCGCGGTATCATCAACAAACTGGACTATATACAGAGTCTTGGCGTCGATTTGATATGGATATCCCCGATTTACAAGTCCCCATTCGTCGATCAGGGTTACGATATCTCTGATTACTATGCGATCGCGGAAGAATTTGGCACGATGGAAGACTTCGACGAGCTCCTTGCGGAGGCCCGGAAGCGCAACATGCAAATCATTATGGATCTGGTCATCAATCATTGTTCTGACCAGCACGAGTGGTTTCAGAAAGCCCTGGCAGATCCATACGGGGAGTTTGCGGATTATTTCTTCTTCCGGCCGGGCAAAGACGGACAACCGCCCAGCAACTACCGCTCCTATTTTGGCGGCTCAGCCTGGGAGCCGATCCCCGGCACCGATCTTTATTACTTGCACGCGTTTGCCAAAGAACAGCCTGACCTCAACTGGGAAAATCCTCGAGTGCTGGATGAACTCTACCGCATGATCCGCTGGTGGCTGGACAAGGGCATTGCCGGCTTCCGCATTGACGCCATCATCAATATTAAGAAAGATCTTTGTTTCCCTGATTTCCCTGCGGATGGCCCGGATGGACTCGCTCCCTTCTCGCAGATGGTGGAGTCCGTGGATGGTGTCGGCGAACTTCTGAACGAACTACGTAAACAGACGTTTGAACCCTATGACGCATTTACGATCGGTGAGGTCTTCAACATTCGTGAGGATCAGGTCGAAGAGTTTGTGGGCACCGAAGGCTATTTTTCCAGCATGTTTGACTTCACGGGTGAGATTTTGACCAAAGGTAAGCGCGGCTGGTATGATGCCCCTGCTTTTGACTTCAAGTTGTGGCGTGACCTTGTGCTTGCAGAGCAACACAAAAATCAGGGAATTGCTATGTTGGCGAATATAATCGAGAACCACGACGAGCCTCGTGGTGCTTCGAAATACCTTCCGGATTACGCCCGGAACGCAGCAGGCATCAAGATGCTGGCTGCAGTCTCTATCCTCTTGCGCGGAATACCCTTCCTCTACCAGGGCCAGGAAATCGGGATGCAGAATGTCGAACGTGGGAGCATAGCAGAATTCGACGACATCAGCACGAAGGATGAGTATGCGAAAGCCCTCCAAGCCGGACTTTCTGCCGCTGAAGCCTTGGCACTTTGCAATGCCAGAAGCCGCGATCACACGCGCACGCCCATGCAGTGGAACGACGAGCCCTACGCCGGTTTTAGCCGCGTTAGACCTTGGCTGCCGGTAAACCCGAATTATGACTGGCTCAACGTCCAGGCGCAAGAAGCAGATCCAGGCTCGGTCTTACATTTCTATCGCCATTTGCTGGCTTTTCGAAAGAATGCAGAGAATATCGATCTATTTACATACGGTGCGTGTAGACAACGGTTTGAAGACGAAGACAGGGTCTTTGCTTTTGAACGCAGTCTAGGAGACCG
>JAAYZH010000160.1 GCA_012514965.1 Clostridiaceae bacterium
AAGCCCGCACCGGTGACAAAATCCTTTCTAATCCGAGGGCGAGGTCGGATTACAGCGATTTTTGTCAGTCTAAGCCCTAAAATCCCTAAAAGCCCTCTAAGCCCTCTAAGCCCTACCCGTTGCAAAAATAAAGAAAGAGCTGTCTCCATGCGTGATACTTCACACTTGATAGACAGCTCTTCCAATCATGGTGCTCCGAGCAGGAATCGAACCCGCGTGTACAGTTCCGGAAACTGCCGCCTTATCCCCTAGGCCATCGGAGCGGGACATTGGTTTATTATACTCATTTCACCACGCAGCGTAAAGCGGCCCCCCCCAAGAACGTCCGATATTTTTAAGCCGCTAGGACGGTCGCAGGTACGGATACAATCACGGTAACAAATCCGGATTTTGTGTGGATTTTCTTTTCACGCAGGCGAAGTGTGAGAGAGCCCAAGCGGCCGGCACATTCGACAGCCGGGGGTGCTCCCGTAACAGCAATTTCTCTTTACAAGCTCGGGCGGCTCTGCTACCTTATCTTAATAGTTGCAGATGCAACAACTTTACTCGAGTAGAGGAGATTCTCTTTGGAACGAATTATGAAATATCTGAACCGGGTCTATCGGGCCTCGGTTTTGGACCGCTCGGCTGCCTTTGCGGAGCACGGGCTGTCCGGCTACCAGATCAGTTATATTTTGCAGGTGTGCTATCAGCCCGGACTTACGCAGGACGAGCTGGCGGCGCGGCTTTTTGTCAATAAGAGTACGGTGACGCGGCAGCTGGCGCAGCTGATTCACAACGGTTATGTGAGCCGCAAGACGGACCCGGATGACAGGCGCTACCGCAGGCTCTTTCCGACCGCGAAGGCGGAGGCGATTTTCCCGGAGATTATCGCGTACCTGGAGGGGTGGAATGAGAGCCTGACGGCGGAGCTGTCGCCTGAGGATCAGGACAAGCTGATCTTCTTGATGCGGCATTTGGCCCGCGCCGCGACGGATCGCCTGGTCAGTCAGGATTTGCCGGAGCTGCTTGAATCTGAGAAAGAGGGTGACAATTAATGCTTACGAAGGAATATGCGAAACCGCATACGATGCGTCTGGTGGTCAATGCCGTTGTGAAGATGACGGCGACGATGCTGGAGGTGGTGCTGCCGGCGATTTTGGCCTTTATTGTGGATAGTGTTATCCCGAGGCGTGACCGCCAGCTCATCATCTTCTGGGGTATCATGATGATTCTCTTCTCGATTGGGGCGTGGGTTACGAATGTTATCGCGAACCGCATGGCGGCGCGGACCTCGTCTCTGGTGATTCAGAAGATGCGTTCGGATCTCTTTGGCCGGAGCATGACGCTCTCGGCACGCCAGATCGACAAGCTCAGCATTTCTTCGCTGGAGTCGCGCCTGACGACGGATACGTACAACCTGCATCGCTTCCTGGGAGCGCTGATGCGTATGGGTATTCGCTCGATCATGCTCTTCGTGGGCGGTGTGTTCTTCTGCTTCTGGCTCAGCTGGCAGCTGGCCCTGGTGCTGCTCCTGCTGATTCCGCCGCTGTTTATTGCCGTGCGACTGATCCTCAAGAAGGGCATCCCGCTGTTCCGCGAGGTACAGCGCAATATCGATGAGATGGTACAGGTGATTCGCGAGAATATCCGCGGGATTCGCGTGTCGAAGTCGCTGGATAAGACGGATTACGAGAAGGGCCGTTTTGCCGCGGCGAATGATCAGGTCAAGGATGGGGAGATCAAGGCGAATGACCAGATGGCCAAAATGTCGCCCATCGTCAATATTATTCTCTATTCGGGACTGATGGTCATCCTGATTCTGGGTGCTGTTTTGGCCAACCGGGGCCTGACGCAGGCCGGTACCATTATGGCCTTCCTGTCGTACTTCATCCAGATCACGAACTCGCTGCTGTCCATGAACCGCATGTTCAATATGTATAACCGCGCTTCGGCTTCGGCTGCGCGCCTCGAAGAAGTGCTCTACATGCCGCTTGATTCCAGCCAGGTAGTGGATCCCGCCACGCAGACTGCCCTGCCGGAAGCGAACCCGGAGGTGCCTGAGATCGAGTTCCGCGACGTGAGCTTCAGTTATCTGAAGAACAAGGACGACCTCAGCAAGATCAATTTCAAACTTTATCCCGGCGAGACCCTGGGTATCATGGGTGCCACCGGCTCGGGCAAAAGCTCGGTAATCCGCCTCCTGCTGCGTCAGTATGATACAGGCAGCGGGGAGATTCTGCTGCGCGGGGTGAACATCAAGCAGCTGAACAGCTCAGACCTGCACCGCCTTTTTGGCAGTGTCTTCCAGAATGACTTTCTCTTTGGCGCGACCGTTCGCAAGAACATCGACTTTGGCCGCGGGCTAAGCGACGACGAGCTGCGTTACGCGATCGAGAACGCTCAGGCAACGGAGTTTATTGACCAGAAGGAAGGCGGCCTGGACTTCGTGCTGTCCTCGAAGGGTGTCAATCTCTCGGGCGGCCAAAAACAGCGCATTCTCTTAAGCCGTGCCCTGGCGGGCCAGCCGCAGATCCTGATACTCGACGACTCGTCGAGCGCGCTCGACTTCCGCACCGACGCAAACTTGCGGCAGGCACTCAAGGAGAACTTCGGCAACACCACCGCGATTATTGTGGCCCAGCGTGTCAGCTCGGTGCGACATGCCGAGAAAATCCTGTTCCTAGAGAGCGGCGAAATGCTGGCCTTTGGCAGTCACGAAGAGCTCCTGGAGAGCTGTGAACCGTATCGCGAAATCGCGCAGATGCAGATGGGCAGCACCCCTGAGCCGGGAGAGGCGGTCCCCGCGTTCCACAGCGTGACGCCCGCCTATGCGGAATATACCGGTGAGGAGGTTTCCCATGCCTAACGTAAATACAAACCTAGAAGAAGAATTACCCGGCAAGCCCAAAGATTACCGCAAGGTCATTCGCGGGCTGCTGCGCTACCTCAGCAAAGAATGGCTGATTTTCACCGTGGTCTTTGGCCTCGTGATCCTCTCGAACCTCATGCTCTTGTGGGGACCGCGCTTCAGCGGCAACGCCATCGACGCGCTCGGCATCGGCATGGGCACCGTTGCCTTCGAACTCGTGGTCCGCAACGCCGTCCTGATGCTGCTCTGCTACGTGGGCTCGGCTGCGGCGACCTACATCATGACCCTGCTGGGTGTGCGCGCTTCCCAGAAAATCATCCGTGAAATGCGCCAGGATACCTTCGACAAGATCGTCGAGCTGCCCCTCGCCTACATCGATTCGCACCAGGCCGGCGACCTCGTCTCGCGTATCTCCTATGACCTTGACGTCGTCAACCAGTCCCTGACCCATGACATCGTGCAAATTGCCGCCGGCACCTTCATGGTGGCCGGTTCACTCTACATGATGCTGAGCCTCTCGCCCGCCCTGTCCGCCATCTTCCTCCTGATGGTGCCCGTAACGGTCCTCTTCACCTCCTACCGCGTCAAGAAAACTCGCCCCCTCTTCAGCCGTCGCTCCAAGAAGCTCGGTCAGATGAACGGCTATGTCGAAGAAATCCTCTCCGGCCAAAAAACCATCCGCGCCTACGACAAAGAAACCTTCTTCTCCGGCGAATTTGACGACATCAACGCCACGAGCATCGACGCCTACTACAAAGCCGATTACCAGTCGGCCTTCAACGGACCCTCCGTCATGTTCATCAGCAACCTCTCCCTGGCCCTGGTCTCCCTCTTCGGCGCCCTCCTCTTCCTGCAAGGCGGCTTTACCCTCGGCGGCCTCTCCGCCTTCATCCTCTACTCCCGCCGCTTCTCCGGCCCCATCAACGAAGTCGCAAACCTCGTAGCCGAGCTGCAATCCGCAGCCTCCGCGGCCGAACGCGTCTTCACCCTCCTCGAGCAGCCCTCCGAGCCGGCCGACAAGGCCGACGCCGTCACACTGACCGAAGTGCGCGGCGAAGTCGAATTCCGCGATGTCTCCTTCTCTTACATTCCGGATGTCCCGGTCATCAAGGGCATGAATCTCACGGCCAAACCCGGCAGCCTGACCGCCATCGTCGGCCCCACCGGCGCCAGCAAAACCACCATCATCAATCTCCTGATGCGTTTCTACGATCCCCAGGAAGGTGAAATCCTCATCGACGGCCATTCCACTCTCGACGTCTCGCGCCAAAGCCTGCGCCGCTCCTTTGCCATGGTTCTGCAAGACAGCTGGCTCTTCAACGGCTCCATCCGCGAAAACATCGCCTATGGCCGCCCCGAAGCCAAGCTGGAAGACATCCGCCGGGCCGCCCAAGCCGCCCACATCGACGAGTTCATCGACGCCCAGCCCGAAGGCTTCGACACGCAGATCAGCGACGGGGCCGGCAACCTCTCGCAAGGCCAAAAACAGCTCCTGACCATCGCCCGCGCCATGCTGCTCGACACGCCCATGCTGATTCTCGACGAGGCCACCTCAAACGTCGACAGCCGTACCGAGATCGCCATCCAGGACGCCATGAACCGCCTGATCGAGGGGCGCACCTCCTTCGTCATCGCCCATCGCCTCTCCACCATCCAAAACGCCGACCACATCCTCCTGGTCGCGGACGGCCAGATCAAGGAGCAGGGCACCCACGACGACCTGCTGTCGCGTGGCGGAGCCTACGCCAAGCTCTACCAGTCGCAGTTTAGTTAGAGGGCGACGTGGAGCCGCGATCCGCGCCGGCGCGGTGGGTCGATGGGGGCGGTGGGGGGGTGGGGCGGTGGGGCGGCCATCCGCGCCGGCAGCTTGGAGGCCGATTGGGGCGGTGGGGCGGGGCGGCGGCCATCATGTTAGCGCCCTCCCTGATTGAGCTTTCGGCAGGTTTAGTTAGAGGGCGACTTGGGGTGGAGCGGCGATCCGCGCCGGCGCGGTGGGTCGATTGGGGCGGTGGGGCGGGGCGGCGTGAAAGTTGCCTACGGAGACAGATTGAAGACCACCAGCTTGGGGACTGCATGCGCTGACTATAGGGGTGATTAGCTGTGGTTCTGGTCGGTGTTCCTCGAGTAAGACGAATGGAGTAAATACCGCCGAATTGCTATCAGAGATCAAAGCCTGTCTCCCTTGCTTAACAGCGTGGAGGCAGGCTTTCTCACTATTCGTGCGTTATTCCCATCTTATTATTAAATGAATTTCATTAAACACGGATGATGTTTACGTTCATATCCTATACCGCTTAAAGTATATATTGTGGTTTTGGATCAGATTGGCGGATGAGCGGTCAAATAACCGAGTTATCCAAGCGGAAGGGCCGCACAACTCGGGTTTTTGCCACGATTCAGGCTTCTGGGGACAAATATCCGACTTATCCAAGCGGAGTGGCCGCATAACTCGGTTTTTTGCCACGATTCGGGGTTCTGGGGAC
>JAAYZH010000161.1 GCA_012514965.1 Clostridiaceae bacterium
CGCACGGAGTGGTTTGCCGGCGTAAACCATCCAAATTTGCAAGGTCATCAAGGCCGAGAGGCGGCAGGATGGATGCGAAGACTGCAGACCGGTCAGCAAAAGTTCACGGCCTTGCCAAGGAGTAAGCCGCATACAGCGCAGCAACTCAATCAGCAATTCTTCCTCGGCGGTAAGTCGCGAAGATTCGCGTTTTCCACCTGGACCTTTGGCCATGTCGTTGAGAGGTAAGCTCTTAATGAAAAAACGCAAGACAGGCTTGTAGCCATCCGGATGATCCATGAGTACGGCAATGGCCGCAAAATTCTCCTGCGGATCTTCTTTGATCTGTTCTATTATGTCTTGCGGACGCGGCAGCATGCCCATAATATCCTGAAGCTCGAGAACGGCTGCTTCTCCGCGTTCGTTCTGAATAATGCTCAGACAAAGGTGAACATCGATCATCCCTTCGAGCATAATTGCCAGCTTCGTGATTTCTTCTCGATACTCAAGGTAGGGTTCAAGATCAGGGAGATCTTTTGTGCTGCTGTTTGAATCATCAAAATCAGAAGCTGCTTCTTCATTGTCCATCATCATTTGCAGAAATTGAAAATATTCTCCCAATCGCAAGAGGATTTCGCAGCTTGTGGCATTCAAACTAAACTGGTCAACGCGGCTGATCCACAGTTCACTCAGCTCGATTTGCTGCACAGGATTAAGATCTTCGAAGGTGTTGAGCATCGGTTCGGCCTTGATGCTGCTCAGGAATAGTTCGGAATAATCCTGAAAATGTTCCTCATCCAGTTCCGGATCTTGTAAGACACTGGGCAGCAAACTGCGGGATAAGATGACGGTAGCGGTGTACTCCGGACTTGCTTCATTTTTGCGTCCTTCTTCCAACAGCCAAAGGTTCACATCTTTATCATGCAGATTTAGCCTGGGCACCAGCAAGGTACGTCCCCAGCCTCTGACCTTCGCAGCCATGCGATGGAGTTGAACATCTCCATCCGGCCAGTGACTGGCAACCAGGGAAGCGAAAAACGTGAATTCATTGCACAACGCAAGTGTCAGGATTGTTTCTTTTACAGAAGGGAGTCTCTCAAGGGCAACATTTTCCAAGCCAAGTAAGGCGAATTTGAGAAGCTCTGCATCCGAGGTTTCGGTCAAAAGCTGAATGAGCTGGTTGATAAAAGCATAGGGATCTCCATTATTGGATATGCCACGTAAGCCTTCGACCACGGTGTCAAGGCTGCGGACCAGACTGTGTCTCTCTAACAGAGCTTGCAGAAGGGCAAAGGCCTCTGTGAAATCACCCTCAGCAAACAGTGAAAAAACTTCCGTGAATTCATCCGGCGCGATTCTACGCCTTCTCTCGTGAAAGAACAGAGCAGCATCTCTCGCGCCGTCACGTACATAAGGATCGCTTGCATACTGAAGTCCAGCCAACGAAAAGTCAGCCGGCAGCAGGCCATCCTCACCCACATGATTCTTAATTACTTGATAGATACTCTGTGGCATTCTCTCTCCAGGATTGATCAAAGAAGACATCTCTCTGTTTCTCGAAATTTCATATCATTTTAGCACGGATATCTTTTTGTGCTGTGTCGTTTCGTAAACTTCGAGTAAATTTTGCAGAAAAGGAGTACGGTTTCTCTCGTCTATTCGTCTGCCCTGCAGTGCTTTTATTTTAACATGAATATTTCTGCGGCAACTTTGAACCAAAATAATGCCCTCGGATTTGTATCGAATGTTCCAGAAATCCATCAAGAAACAAGCTAAGCTAGTGGACATCGA
>JAAYZH010000162.1 GCA_012514965.1 Clostridiaceae bacterium
AACCGCACTACCGTTCCGTGTTCAGTCACCCAACCGTTTAAGCTCACTAGCACACTACTGTGTGCAATTTCGTTAACAATTCCGCCCTACGCCTCCGCCTCTCGCGGCGCCTCCGCCTCCCGCGGCGCTTCCCCCGCCAGCTTCTCCTGCTCCCCGCGCGCAACGTGGCCTTTCAGCCGGGTTTCGCCGTTCTGAAACTCTTCTCCAAGATAGGTGACCCAGCACGAGACGCTGCCCGCTTTGACCGGGAAGGAAGCCCGGCCTTCTTCATCGAGTTGCAGCAGAT
The DNA here is from genome assembly GCA_012514965.1 of Clostridiaceae bacterium. GTDB lineage: Bacteria > Bacillota > Clostridia > Saccharofermentanales > Fastidiosipilaceae > JAAYZH01. The sequence goes on from JAAYZH010000162.1 coordinate 287, forward strand.
CCGTAAAACGATCCAGATAGTCGCGGAAATGTCGGCCTGCCTGTTCGGGGCCAAAGTTCATCTCAATTGAAGATTCTTCACGCATACTTATGACTACGGCCAGGAGGCCCGGGTGCTCTTCGTCACCGGAGCGAGACCAGCCGATGCACTGCTCATCCTGGAAATAGTCTTTTTGCTCGCCATAAGCGAAATTACGCCGCAGCTCAAGGACTCTGTTCAAGTCGTACTGGACATCCTCCTGTGGGGAGGGACCGCCCTTGATGCCGTAATAGTCCCCGGCAAACACGCACGGGTAGCCATCGCGTCGCAGTAGGATCAGGACATAGGCACGCTCTTTGAAGTGGCGGCCTACCCAGGACTCGAGCGCCTGGCCCGGCTGGCTGTCGTGGTTGTCCACGAAGGTGACGGCGTTCTGAGGGAATTCTTTGACCACCGTATTGTCGAAGAGTCCGCGCAGGTCGTAGTACTCATTACCGGCAGCCTCCGCCAGGTGAAAGTGCAGACCGACGTCGAAAATATCCATGTTGTAGCGTACATCGTAGAGATATTTGCCGGTGTGGTGCAGATCGGGATGCCAGTATTCGCCGAAAATGTAGAACCCCGGCCCAGCCTTCTCGCGGACGTGCTCGGTGAAGTGAGTCATAAAGTGATCGTCGATGTGCTTGACGGCATCCAGGCGGAAGCCGTCGCAGCCTGTGGTCTTGATGAACCAGTCTGCCCATTTCTCCAGCTCCTCGCGCACGTCATCCTGACTGTGGTCGATGTCGGCGAACATGAGGTAGTCGAAGTTACCCTTTTCGTTTGAGACTCCGTAGGCCCAGCCTTTGTCCTTGCCTTCGATGCGGAAAACGCCCGTTTCACCGCTGCGGTGATCATAATCGACACCGGTGAAGTGCTGGAAATGCCATTCGAAGCCTGAATATTTCCCCTGGCGTCCGGGGAAGTTGAAGCCAGTCCAACCTTCGATGTCACGCGCCTCGCCAATGGTCTGCGTGCGGTCCTCGGGGTCGACCGGAACGGCGGAGAAGACCTCGGAGAAGTCCGCTCCGGCCTTGTGATTCAAGACCACGTCCATGTACACGCGGATACCGGCCTCGTGGAGGGCCTCGGTGCAGGCCAAAAGCTGCTCCTTGGTGCCGTACTTCGTGCGCACCGAGCCTTTCTGGTCGAATTCGCCCAGGTCAAATAGATCGTAGACACCGTAGCCGACGTCGTAGGTCGAGGTTGCCTTGTAGACCGGCGGCAGCCAGACCGAATTGAAGCCGCGCGCTTTCAGCTCGGGGGCTAATGTGGCCAAATCATTATAGAACTCGCCGCCCGCTTCCATCTCCCATTCAAATGACTGAAACATCACGCCATTTTGCATAAATTTCCTCCGTCTATATAGAAACACACATAAACATCTGAACTTGCCAAAGCGATTCCACGGCCAAAGAGTCCGCGGCGCTGTGACGCGGCTGCCCGCGCCCTCTAGTCAATCTTTCCATAACTCATTCAATTATACCCTTGCTGACTGCTTTTACGTCATCGGGAACGGAAGGAGAGGCCACTGAAAAAGTCCAATTATTTACGATAACTTTTGAGTGTGCAAGTGGCAACTTTCGCCGGTATTCGTGGGGCGAGGACGTACAGCGGCAAATGTTGCCATTTCCGGGGGCGTTTGCGGCAACTTTCGCCGGTTTTCGTGGGGCGAGGACGTACAGCGGCAAATGTTGCCACTTCCGGGGGCGTTTGTGGCAACTTTCGCCGGTATTCGTGCTGTGAGGACGTACACCAGCAAATGTTGCCACTTCCGGGGGCGTTTGTGGCAACTTTCGCTGGTATTCGTGGGGCGAGGACGTACAGCGGCAAATGTTGCCACTCGAGCGACTTTTTCAGTGTCTTCGAGGAAGCATGACAATTTGTCGGCTTTCGTGACGTGTCAGGGGTGTCTGACCGTGCTATTCTTATTCCAAGAAACGATGAGGAGGCAAGAATGGACAGGGCGGAGCAGCGTACGGTAGTTCACAGCGGCGATCTCCACTTAGGGGGATCTAGTCTGAGGCCGGAGGGCGGCAATAGTGCAGAGACACGGTTTCAGGTGTTTCAGGACCTTCTCGAGCTGTGTCGCAGCGAGGGTGCAGATGTGTTGCTGCTGGCCGGTGACGTCCTGGAGCAAGATGCCCTGGCCCCTGCGTCGCTGTCACGTGTTTTGACGCTTTTGGGCGGCCTCGCGGCGGAGGGGGTCGAGATTTTCATCACCCCCGGCAATCACGATGCCGCAACTCCTTTATCACCCTATCGCGACGCCGGTCTCTGGCCTGAGGGTGTCCACGTCTTGGTGGAACCCGAGACGGTGGCGCTTCCGGAGCTCGGTCTTTCGGTCAGCGGAGCTGGTTTTCGCAGCTTGTACCAGCGTCAGCCGCTGCTGCCCTTGTTGAGTGCGGTTTATGAGAGCGCCCGGTCCGCCGGTGAGCTGGAAGGCTGTCCGCTGGCGCTTGCCCTCCTGCATGGCGACCTCCGCCACGGCCCCGGCGGGCTGTATAACCCCATCGACCCTCTGGATATTGCAGCTTCGCCGTTTGCTTACCTGGCTTTGGCCCACATCCACCAGCCTGACCACGAGATTCGCAAGGCAGGCAGCTGTCGTTACGCGTTTTGCGGCACGACACAGGGGGCGAGTCGCCTGGATGAAGGGCCGCGGGGCTGTTATGTGCTGAAGTTTACGGATGGCCGCTGGGATAGCGCCCGTTTTGTTGACCTCGCTGCCACCGTGTACCGCAACGTCGCTGTCGAGTTGCAGAAGCCCGAGAACGTCGAGCAAGCTGCCCGGCAGTGCATCGCGAAGCTGCGAGAGGCTGCTCTGGCGGAAGATGAAGAGCGGCAGGTGGTTTATTACATGACGCTGCATGGGTTTAGCGCCGGCAGTTACTTGCCGGACCCGGAGATTCTGCAGAGTCGGCTTGAGGCAGAAGGATATGTCTTCAGCGGACTTCTGGATAGAACTTCACCTGAGATGGACCCCGCGAAGCTGGAGGAAGAAGATTCGCTGCGGGGACTGTTTTATCGCAGTCTCAGCAGACAGGCCGCCCGCGCGGCAGCCGAGGATCAGCAGCTTTGTGAAAGAGCGCTGCGTCTGGGTATGGATGCGTTTAGAAGTGAGCTGCTCTAGGGCGGCACACAGCAGATAGAAGGAGCAAGAGCGAAGATGGAGATCCAAGCCCTTTACATCAAGGCTTTTGGCGGCTTGAAGGATTACTCTCTGCGGCTGGGCCCGGGAGCGACCTTGTTTTATGGACCCAATGAGCGGGGCAAGACCACGGTCCTGACGTTTATTCGTGCCATGTTTTATGGTCTGGGCGAGCGCCGCGGTCAGGACAGTCTGCGCGAACGCTACACACCGCGTGACGGGGCAGCGATGGGCGGCAACCTCTGGTTTTACCACGAGGGTGTGCAGTATGAGATGAGCCGCAGCTTTGGCCCGCGCAAGGGGCTGGATCAGATCAGCCTCATCGATCTTGACTCGAACCGCCTGGTTGAGCCCTTTGACCCGGAACAGCCGGGCAAGGAGCTCTTCGGCCTAGCCCAGGAGGTCTTCGCGAACAGTGTTTTCGTGGAGTCTTCCGGCCCGAGAGTCCGCCAGTCCGGCGGGGCGGATCAGGCTTTGTGGGAGACCCTTTCGGATTTTATGGTAACACCGGACGCGAAAGTTACAGCTGCAGAGGTGCAGGGCCGCCTGACGAAGGCGAAACTGCGGCTGAGGTCCGCGAGCGGACGCAAGGGCGAGATTCCTGAGCTGACGGCCCGGGTGGCGGAGATGGATGAGAAGGTCCGGAATCTGGCGGCTATCCAGGACGAGGAGGCGGGTCTGGCGGAGGAGCTCGACCACTTGCAGACCCGTCTGGGTGCACTGCGTTCCCAAGAAGATTCACTCAAGCAGAGGCTGTCGCTTTTCGAGTATGCCGAAGACCGCGAACGGTTGCGTCTTGCGCAGCTGCCGCAGACTGAGCTTGCGGCGCTGGAGCCCGAAGAGGCCCAGCTTGAGCAGGCCCTCGAGCCTTTCGGCGCTGATGAGAATGCTCGCCGGGCCACGCTTAACAAGCTGCAGAAGGAATTGCAGAGTCTCTTGGAAACCGAACAGCGAGTACAGATGACCAGAGCACAGCGTCGCGAAAGCCGACGCAGATACCAGAATATACTGCGAATCGCCGGGCTGGCCCTGGCTGTATTAGCCGTGGCAGTCCTGCTTTACGCCTACTTTATGTTGCAAGGCGACTTGCGCAGCCAGGTGATGGCGGTCAGTGCCGTAGGAGCTTTGATCGGCATCCTGCTCTACGGCCAGCGCCACTCCGCAGCCAATTGGATCATCCGCGGCAAGAGCGAGGCAGCCGCCGAGGCCCGCAGCACCCTGGATGGACGTCTGCAGCAGTTTCGCGAGGACTGCGCTGCGCTTGGCTACCAGCCGGAAGCGGGTTTCGCCTCATCCGCATCAGATTCGGGCACCTCGCTTCAGCCAGAAGAACAGGCAACGAGCAACGGTTTACGCAAGCTTTCCGACCTCCCTGCGCTGGGGATTTTCCTGCACAGTGTCGAAGAGATGCTGGAAGACCGCCAGAGTCTGGCCAAAGAAAAGCAGCGTCTGCTTGCGGCAGCACGCCGTGAAGAAGAAGCCCTTGGCGGCCGGATTGCCTTTGGCCAGCGTCTGGAGATACAGAGGCAGGCCCTCAAGCACGCCGGCGCAGATCCGGACACCGCCCGAGTGGATTATCCGGCCGCAGACCGGCTGGCGGAAGAGCTCCTGCTCTTGCAGGCAGAACGTTTGACTGCTGAGAAGCAGGAGAGCGAAACACGTGTCCGGCTGGAATCTTTGTTGCGCGAGCCTGGTACAGGTGCCGCCATTTCACCGTCGGCACTGCATTGGCAGATGAGCACAGAGCTTCGTGAAGAGCAGAACCGGCTCGACACACTGGTTCAACGGTGGCGGGCTCTGGAGCTGGCCGAGAATACCCTGGCGAACAATCTGCTCGAGTTGAGGGAGAAGCTTTTGCCGCGTCTGGCCGAGTCCGCGGGCGGCTATATGCAGCAATTAAGCCGCGGCAGATATGATACGATTCAAGTAACAGAGAATCTTGGTATTTTGCTGCGAGACAGCAGGGAAGGCCACTATTACTCACCTGAGAATTTCAGCAGCGGGACCGAGGACCAGTTGTGGTTTGCTTTCCGTCTGGCCCTGACGGATTATCTGGGTGAGGGCAGGGATCTGCCCTTGCTCCTCGACGATCTTTTTATGAATTTTGATGACAAACGTGCCGCCGAAGGTCTGGACCTCCTGGCAGCGCGCGCGGCCGAAGGCCAGCAGGTGATCCTGCTGACCTGCCACAAGCGAATTGCGAAACTTGCCGAAGAGAGGGCGGGCTGGTCAGCCCGAACCCTGCCCTGAGGAACGGATACGATACGAGATAGAAGCAGTAGCGGAGAGAAGATACGAGTATGAAGAATCAAGGTAAGAGACTAGCCGCGTTGTTTTTGGCCTTGGCGGTAGCCTTTGGCGGACTGGGCCTTGCATCCCTGCCCCTGACACGCGGAGCCGGCAGCGGCAACTACCTCGAAGCAGAAGAATTGCGCCTGGACGACGGTTTCGCCATCATCGAGACACAGGTTTACCCAGAGTGGAGCGAGCCGGATTACACGAGGGAAGACCTCCAGTATGAGCACTACGAGTTCTCGCGTTTTCAGACTGCGGTGAAGACGTTCTTGCGCGAAATCGGCCTGGACCGCGAAGACATGGCCGCCCGGCCGACGAAGGCGGCAGACGCGGCGACAGTCGAAGCCGCCCTGAATTCCCTCCTCCTGGAGTACGACTACATCACCACCCTGAATTCATTTATCCAATACCAGTATTCGCAGGACATCACTGCAGAACAAGTGTCCGACGAGCTGACCTATTCGAAAACACTGGCTCTGGACGTGTTCAACGAAATGCTCGAAGCCATGCAGGGTGTGCAGAACAATTCCGTACTCGGCCCTGTGTTCGACAGCGTGCTGGGTGAGGCCAAAGCCGAGGACCTCCGCGAGAGCGTGGTCCTGACCCCCCGCCAAAAAACCATCAACGACGAGATCACGAAGCTTGAGCAGGAATTCGACAAGCTAGGTGACTCCGCGACCGGACGCAAGGGTGAGATCTACCTTGCCCTGGTCAAGCTGCGCAACGAATTTGCCCGCGAAGAAGGCTACGCCAACTACTACGAAATGGACAAAGACCAGACCTTTGGCCGTGACTTCGACGACGCGGACTTACAAGAATATTATGCCGCTGTGAAGTCCTCCCTGGTGCCGCTCTACTTCGTCCTGGCCTACAGCCTGAACTGGGACAGTATCGAGAATTTCGAGTTCCCGGCGGGTGAGAGCGCCACAGACATTGTGGAACGCTACATCGGCAATCTCTCCTCTGAGCTGGGCGAGAGTTACTCCTATCTTCTGGCCAAAGACCTCTACACCCTGGGCGATTCCCCTAACAATGAGCAGGTATCCTACACGATCTCCCTGCCCTACTTCAATTCCGCCATGATCTTCGCCTACGACTACGGCGATGCCTCCAATCTCTCGACCTTGATTCACGAATTCGGCCACTTCAACACAGCAGTGCGCTCCACCGGCGACGCCTTCTTCAGCCACAGCAACATCGACCTCGCGGAGATCCACTCGCAGGGCCTGGAAGTCCTCTTCCTGCCCTACTCGGAGGAGATATACGGCAGCGCAGCCTCCTCAATCCGCAACTACACCCTCCTGAATCTCGTCTGGTCTATCCTCACCGGCTGTCTCTACAACGAATTTGAGACCTATGTATATCAGACCGATAATCTGACAATCGCCGATTTGGACAAAAAATTCCGCCAGCTCAGCACGGACTACGGTACCGGCAGCCAGACCGGCCAGGAATGGATGTTCTGGCACATGTATCACGCACCCCTCTATTATCTAAGCTACACTGTTTCAGCCATGGCGGCGGCCTCGCTCCTGCCCGAAATGCGCCGGGACTGGCGCGGAGCTGTGGACAAATACCTGAAATTAACCAGCTTCGGTGAGGAGCGCTACCCCTTCCGCCAGGCACTCCAGGAGGCCGGCTTGCCTGACATTTTCGAAGCAAGCAGCGTTGCCGCAGTCGCCGGGGCAATTACAAATTTCGTTGCCAGCCCCCTGACTCTGGTCCCTGAGGAGGCCAATGCAAATGCTCCCACTCCAGCCCTGAGCCCCGCAGCCACCAGCGGCCGCCCCACCATCAGTCTGCCTGAGTACGGCACGACGCAGACCCAAGACAGCCAGGTTCCCAGCCCCTCCGCCAGCGGCGGCCAGACCGCGCCGACCACGACGCCGGACAGCCAGACCGCGCCGAACACGACGCCTGACAGTCAGACGACTGCACCAGACGAAGACTTCTCCGACGAAGTCTGGAACGGCGACAGTTCGCTCACGCTGCGGGACAGACTAGCCATGCTGCCCAGTGTGCTTCGCTATATCTGGTCCGGCGAGTTCTGGTCTGACCTGTTCAGCGCCCTCAAGAATCGTCCGGGCGACATCGCCTAGGATTTGCCGCTCCCATATTGGTTTCTCGGCTTTCCTGACGCCGTCTCTAGAAAGTCGATCGCCCGGGGGCATGCGGCTCGGATAAACGTTTTTCGTCCACCGCGCCTCAGGATCTGGCCAAAAATTGCGAAAGTGTGTGCCCGGGGCTTGGAATATCGAAATTTTCGTCCACCGCACCCTCTAGTCTTGCCAAAAATGACGTTTGTCTGGCCTGGGTGCTCCGATAAACATCAAATTTGTCCCCAGAACCCCGAATCGTGGCAAAATCCCGAGTTGTGTGGCCACTCCGCTTGGATAACTCGGATATTTCTCCCCAGAAGCCCGAATCGTGGCAAAAAGGCGAGTTGTGCGGCCCTCCTGCTTG